>JAFZMK010000149.1 GCA_017553285.1 Rhodocyclaceae bacterium | reverse complement strand
GGGGGGTAGTGAGTGACAGACGCGAAGCGGCTGGCGCGAACGTGGGGGGCGAAGGTGTGCAAAGCAACGCTTTGCGCGCCGGAGCCGGAAGCCGCGCCAGCGGCGACGTGGACGTCGCCCGCCGACGAGCCGCCTCAAGGCGGGCGCAGCCCCCTTGAGGGGCAGAGAGTGACAGACGCGAAGCGGCTGGCGCGAACGTGGGGGGCGAAGGTGTGCAAAGCAACGCTTTGCGCGCCGTAGCCGGAAGCCGCCCCAAAAGGGCGGCGACGTGGACGTATTACAGCGCAAACACCTGCTTCACGCGCAGTGTCTCGTCGCGTTCGATGATGCCGAAGAGTCGGTCGATGTTGGGGTGTTTGCCGGGCTGGGCGCGGGCGTGGTCGGTGTGTTCGGCGAAAAGTTCCAGCCCTTTGCGGGCGGCTTCGGGGGTGAGTGCGCCGTAAATTTGCGCCAGATGGTTATACACCGCCAGCGAACCGCTCTGGCCGGGGCGGTTTTCGACGCGCGCGACTTCTTCGCCCGCCGCATCCAGCAACGCCAGCGCCGCCAGATGCGAGACTTTCGGCAAGGCTTTCAGGTGCGCAGCAAAAGACGGCGCAGCGGGCGCGGGGGCGGGCGCATCTTCGGCGGGCGTGGCAGTTTCCGGAACGGGTGCGGTGTCGTCTGTCATGGCGGTCAGATGGCGCGCGCCAGTTGTTCGGCGCAGCCGGTGTAGCTGGCGGGGGTCATCGCCAGCAGGCGATCGCGCTCTTGCGCGGGAATGTCCAGCGTGCGGATGAAGGCGTGCAGATCGTCGCGCGAAATGCCTTGCCCGCGCGTGAGGGCTTTGAGTTTTTCGTAGGGCTTTTCAATGCCGTAGCGGCGCATCACGGTTTGCACCGGCTCGGCCAGCACTTCCCAGCAGGCGTCGAGATCGGCGGCCAGTTGTTGCGGGTTGGCGGTAAGTTTGCCCAGCCCGCGCTGGCACGAAATGCACGCCAGCGCGCTGTAGCCAAAGGCCACGCCCATGTTGCGCAAGACGGTGGAGTCGGTCAAATCACGCTGCATCCGCGAGATCGGCAGCTTGTCGGCAAGGTGGCGCAAGATGGCGTTGGCCAGACCGAGGTTGCCTTCGGCGTTTTCAAAGTCGATGGGATTGACCTTGTGCGGCATGGTGGACGAACCCACTTCGCCGGCTTTGAGCTGCTGGCGGAAATAGCCCAGCGAGATGTACAACCAGAAATCGCGGCAGGCATCGAGGACGACGGTGTTGGCGCGCGCGGTGGCGTCGAACAGTTCGGCCATGGCGTCGTGCGGTTCAATCTGGATGGTGTAGGCGTTGAAGGTCAGCCCCAGCGATTCGATGAAGCGGCGGTTAAACGCAGGCCAGTCAAACTGCGGCCAGGCGGCGGTGTGGGCGTTGTAGTTGCCTACCGCGCCGTTGAATTTGGCGCTCAGTTGCACCCGCGCGATGGCTTCGCGGGCGCGCATCAGGCGCGCGGCGATGTTGGCCATTTCCTTGCCCAGCGTGGTGGGGCTGGCGGGCTGGCCGTGCGTGCGCGAGAGCATCGGCAGCGCGGCGTGCTCGTGCGCCAGCGCGCGCAGGCGTTCAATCAGCGCGTCCAGAGCAGGCAACAAGACTTCACGCCGTCCGTGTTCCAGCATCAGGGCGTGGGCGGTGTTGTTGATGTCTTCCGAGGTGCAGGCGAAGTGGATGAACTCGCCGACGCGGGCGACTTCGGGCAGGTCGGCAAAACGGCGCTTCAGCCAGTATTCGACGGCTTTCACGTCGTGGTTGGTTTCCGCCTCAATGGCTTTCACCGCCTGTGCGTCGGCTTCGCTGAATGCTTGCGCGGCGGCATCGAGCGCGGCGATGGTCGCGGGCGAGAAGGGGGCGATTTCGGCAAAAGCGGGTTCGGCGGCCAGCGCCTTGAGCCATTCGATTTCCACGCGGATGCGGTTACGAATCAGGCCGTATTCGGAAAAATGACCGCGCAGCGCGTCGAGCTTGTCGCCATAGCGACCATCCAGCGGAGAGAGGGCAAGCAGGGAAGAAGTCATGTTGGCAAAACCAGAAAAAACAATCGAAAAAGGCATGGCTACGGCGCGCACCGCCTCACCATGCCGGGGGAAGATCCAAAAATCAGGACAACGCGGGCTGCGCGGCGCAGGCGGCGCGGCGGAAATATTGCGCGGCTTCCTGCGGGCGGTCGAGCGACTCCAGCAAGGTGCCCAGCGCGAGGAAGACATCCGCCTGCGGCGCAAGCTCTGCGGCGCGTTCCAGATACGCTTGCGCCTTGCCCCAGATTTGCATCTGCGCGCACTGGCAGCCGAGCGAATACAGCAGGCTGGCGTCTTCACCGTGGCGTTGCTGCCAGTGTTCGGCGTTTTTCAGCGCATCGCGCGCTTCTTCGCCCTCGCCGGCGCACAGGTGATAGACGCGCGCCAAATCGCTGTCCCAACCGTTGTTGAGCACTTTTTCCACCTGCCGACGGGCGATTACGGCCTGACCGCCAGCGTTCAGATGCAGCACGGCCTGGCGCAGGAAATCGGCACGCGCGAGGCTGGCTTTGGGCAGACCGCGCCAGTATTCGCGCTGCGCTTCGGGGTCGGCGGCTTTTTCTGCCAGCGTTGCCAGCCATGCTTCGTCGCGCAGGCGGTCGGCACGCGCGGGCGCAATCATGCGTGCGCGCGCCAGCGAGTCCACCGCCGGCACCAGCGTTTGCGGCTGGCGGCGCAAGTTGGCCAGCGCAATTTCCAGCCGTTCAACCACCGGCGAGCTGTGCCCGCACGCTTTGAGCGAGTGCAAGGCGGCCTCGGCGGTGGCGGCGTCTTCATCGCGCAGCGCAAAGCGGGCGCGGGCAATTGCCGCCCCGGCGGGCGTTTGTTCGGCAGCCAGCGCCAGCCAGCGTTCGGCGTTTTTATCATCCAGCGCATCATGCGCGGCGTAGGCGGCGAGCAAGGCGGCAGCGCCGTTATCCTCTTCGTTTTTGCAGGCGATGCGCGCTTCTTTTTGCGCCTGCGCGAAATGACCGGCGAGAAAATGCGTCAGCCCTTGTGTCAGCGCGCGGTGCGCGCGATGCTCGCGGCGGCGCGCGCGCGCGGTGCGCAGCCCGTCGGGCAGGCGCAGCAGGTTATCGAGCAGACGCACCAGAAAATAGAGCAGGAAAAAGACCGCCACCAGCACGACAATGGCCAGATTGAGCGTGACTTGCAGGCGCAGGTCTTGCAGGATGATGAGGATGTAGCCATCGTTACCGGCGGCCAGCAAGGCTGCGCCGATGGCCAGTGCAAAGAGGACAATGACGCCAAGAATGGTTCGCATCAGTGCTGCTCCGATGCCGGGGCGCCAAGCCGGGAGGCGTTTTCCAGCCGCACTTGCGCCTGCCGCAGCGCCGCCAGCGTGTTATCCAGTGTCGGCAGGCTCTCTTGCATGGGCTGTTCCAGCAGCGCGCCCAAATCCGCTACCGCGCTTTGCACCGCTTCCTGGCGCGTGTCGAAATAGCGTTCCAGATGCGCGCGCGCTTGCTGCAAATCGGTCTGGAAGCTGCCCACATCGCGCATGAACAGCGCCAAGCGCGCGGTGAGCAGGCGAACCTTGACGTTTTCGCGCAAATACGTGCCTTGCTCTGGCGAGAGCAGTGCGGGCGAGACGGCACCATTGGTGCGCTCAATGCGCACCATGGAGGATACGTCGCGCCAGACTTCGTCTGCCAGTTGCTGCGCGCCCAAGCGCATCCTGTCCAACCAGCCGTCTTCGGCGACGGGCGCGGCGGGCGCTTGCTGCGGCGCGGCCAGCGTATCTTTCGGCGTGAATTCGTAGGCCAGCGGCAGGGCGTCGATTTTCTTCAGCACGTTTTCGATGCGCATCGCCAGACCGCTCACGTCCAGCCGACGCGCATCGCGCAGCGCCGCCATATCTTGCGCCAGCGCCCGGCGCAGTTCCTGAAAATACGCCTGCGTGCCGGTGGAAAGTTCTTCATCCGCCACCGCCAGCGCCGCCAGCGCGGCTTCGGCGTTGTTCGCCAGTTGCAATTGCTGGATGGCAAGGGTGACGGCTTGCTCTACCTGCACCAGCGTGCGCTCGTCAGCGGTGCTGGCGTTGCGCTGGAAAAGGTCTGCCAGCGCGCGCGTCTGGCTGTTGGCATCGGCAATTTTGCTTTCCAGCGCGCCAATTTCGCCTTGCAGACGGTTGAGCGCGTTTTGCTGCTGTTCGCCCAGCGTGCGCACCGCGCCGACACTGGTATCGGCTTGACGCAACTGGCTGGCCAGCTCGCCGCGCATCAGCTCGATTTGCAGCCGCTGCGCATACATTTGCCACACGCCCACCCCCGCCAGCGCGGCGGCAGCCAGCGCCAGCACCAAGGCCAGCCAGCCGACAACATTGGAACGCGGCGCGGCAGGCGCGGTGGCGGCGCTGCGGCGCGGGCGCGGCGGCTCGGGCGGCAGGTCTTCGGGCACCACGGCCTCGGCGACGACTTCGTCCGTCTCGGACGGCGCAGTATCAAGAGCTTCTTTGTTGTGTTTCATGCCCGCAGTGTACCCCGCTTGAACGCTAAAGTTGAGATTCTAGTGCAAGAATCAGCCCTTCGTCGCCCGCTTCGGCAAGATGCAGTGTTTTTACACCCGCCTGCCGCGCGCTCTCCATCACGCGGCGGTGCGTGCAAAAGAAGGGCAGGGCGCAAATGGCGGCTTGTTCCGGCGGCGAAAACACCTGCGTCAGCGCGCGCGCGGCTTCGCTGCTGGTGAGAATTGCTGCGTGCAGCGTGCCGGCACGCGCGCGTGCCACGACGGGTGCCACCTCCTGCGCGCGGGCAAGCTGGCGGTGATAACACGGCACATAGCGCACCTGCGCGCCGCGTTCGCGCAAAACCTCGCCCAGCAGCGGACGCCCCGCGTCGCCGCGCACGATGAACACCGTGCGCCCGGCGATGGCATCGCGACCAAACGCGCCCAGCGCCAGCACCGCTTCGCTATCAAAGCCTGCCGTGGGCGCGATGACCTGCGCGCAGCCCGCATCCTGCAAGGCGCGCTGACTGCCTTGGCCGACGGCGGCAAAGCGCACGCCCTCGGGCAAACCCGCTTCCCGCAGCAGCGGCCAGCCGTGGTGCACGGCATTGGGGCTGACGAAAAAAAACACATCGCCCGCGCGCGCGCTGCGCGCGCATTCGCGCACGGCGGCAGCTTCCGCCGCATCTGGCGGCAAAATTTCCAGCAGCGGCACGGCAAGCGCATCGCCACCGCGCGCGCGAATGGCATCACACAGCGCACCCGCCTGCCGCGCCGGGCGCGTGACCCACACGCATTTGCCCGCCCAGCGCGCCGCCGTGTTCATGGCGTTTTCAGCCCTGCGCGGCAGCCAGCACCGCATCTGCGCCTTGCGCGCGCAACTCTGCCACCACGCGCAGCGCCATTGCTTCTGCTTCCTCTACCGAGGTGACGGCGGCGCGTGCTTCGGCGCGCAGAATTTCGCTGCCGTCGATACGCCCGACCAGCGCGCGCAGCCACAACTGCCCGCTTTCCACCACGGCAAAGGCCGCCAGCGGCACCTGACAACTGCCGCCCAACGCCCGCGCCACGGCACGCTCGGCGCTGACCGCCAGCGTGGTTTGCGCGCACGCCAGCGGTTGCAGCCACGCCGCCACGTCTTGCCGCGCCGCCAGACATTCAATGCCCATCGCGCCTTGCCCGGCGGCGGGCAGCGAAACTTCCGCCGCCAGTTCGCTGCGGATGCGTTCCTGCAAGCCCAGACGCAGCAGCCCGGCCTTGGCAAGGATGATGGCGTCGTACTGGCCTTCGTCGAGTTTGCGCAAGCGGGTATCGAGATTGCCGCGCAGGCTGGACACCGAAAGATACGGAAACTGCGCGTGCAACTGCGCTTCGCGCCGCTGCGACGAAGTGCCCACGTTCGCCCCGGGCGGCAGTTCGTCCAATGATGCGTAGCGGCGGGATACAAAGGCATCAAAGGGCACTTCGCGCGCCATGATGACCGGCAGCGCAAAGGGCGCTTCCAGTTGCATCGGCACGTCTTTCATGGAATGTACGGCAATGTCTGCCCGCCCTTCCAGCAGCGCGACTTCCAGTTCCTTGATGAACAGACCTTTGCCGCCCACCTGCGCCAGCGGGCGGTCCAGAATCTGGTCGCCGCGCGTGGTCATTGGTGCCAGTTCTACCGCGCACTGTGGATACAGCGCACGCAGGCGCGCGCGCACATGTTCGGCCTGCCACAGCGCCAGGCGGCTTTCACGGGTGGCGATGACAATACGTTCGGGCGCGTCACTCACGGCGTCTCTCCTCGTACAACAAACAACAAGGCGGCGATGGTAGCAGGGCAGGCGGCGTTGGTTCTACAAACACAGCGCCTTGCGCAGTTCCGCCCATTGTCGGCGGCTCACCGCAATGCCCTCGTCGCTGTCGCGCACGGTGATTTCGCGCACGTTCTCATCACTGCCCTGACGCACGCCGGTGACCGCCGTGCGCACCACCAGACAGCTTCGGCTCACCCGCACGAGTTCTTCGGCAAACTGCTGTTCCAGTTGCACCAGCGAGTGTTCCACGCCAAATTCGCCGCGCGCCGTCACTGCCACAACCACCTTTTGCTGGGCGCGGAAAAAACTGGTTTCCGCCAGCCGCACGCGCTCTTTGCCCGCCGCACACGTGCCCCAGAACCACGCCACGTCATCCAGCCCCGGCACTACGGCAGCCGCCGCCGCAGCGGGGGCGGCGCGCATTCTTGCCCGCACCCGTTCCAGCGCCTCGCGCAGCCGCGTGGCAGTGACCGGCTTGACGAGATAATCGACCGCCGCCGCATCAAACGCCTGCAAGGCGTGTTCATCATAGGCGGTGACAAACACCACCGCCGGCGCATCAGGGCGTTCGCGCAGACGGCGGGCAAACGCCATGCCGTCCAGCCCGGGCATGTGAATGTCGGTGAGCACCACGTCGACCGCGCGCGTCTCCAGAAAGCGCTCGGCCTCGTGCCCGTTGCTCAGACCGCCGACCAGATCGTTGGGCACCGCCTCGCGAATGTCGCCCAATAAATCGCGCAGCCGCAGCCGGGCGGGCATTTCGTCGTCGACGACCAACACACGCAATACGCTTTCACTGTCTGTCATGATGGTTCTCCTGCCTTGTCCGCTTCCGGCATGATGAGCGGCATTCGCAGCCGCACGCGATAACTGGAGGGCAGACGTTTGACTTCCAGCGCGCCTTCCAGATCGAAAAACAGCGCCAGCCGCTCGCGGATATTTTCCTGCGCCATGTGGTTGCCCGTGCGCACCGGGGCGTGCTCTGGCAGCGGATTGGTGAGTTCAAATTCCATGGTGCGATCATCGAGCCTGCGCCCGCGAATGACCACTTCGCCGCCTTCGGCAGGTTCCAGACCGTGATAGACCGCGTTTTCCAGCAGCGGTTGCAGCAAAAACGGCGGCATCTGCGCGCCCAGCAGGCTGTCATCCACCTCCCAGCACACGCGCAGCCGCTCGCCCAGCCGCAGCGCTTCCACTGCCAGATAATCGCGGCACAGTTGCAGCTCGTCGCGCACCTGACGCATTTCGCGGTGATCCCCCATCAGACGGCGAAACAGCACCGCCAGATGTTCCAGCGCCTGCTCGGCGGCGCGCGGTTCCGAACGAATCATGCCCAACACGCCGTTCAGGGCGTTGAAAAAGAAATGCGGACGGATGCGCGCCGCCAGCGCCAGCAAGCGCGCTTCCGCCATGGCAGACGACAACACCCGCGCGCGGTAATCGAAATACGCCAGCATCAGCGCGCCCGCGCCCAGCGCCCAGCACACGGGACGCCACACGCCCGTCGCACCGTACAACACCGCCCAGGCAAACGCCGCAAACCCCGCCGCCAGCGCCAGCACCAGCACCGCACCCCAGTCAAAGCGCAGCCGCACCAGCAGCGGTTGCACGCCCGCCAGCGACAACGCGCACCCCAGCAGCGGCCATTCCAGCCGCGCCACCATGTCCAGCCAGGCAGCGTGAAGCGCTGGCCAGTGCGGCGCTTGCAGCAGCACGGTGAGCAGCGCCAGCAGATTGACGCCAACCAGCAGGCGCAGCAACACGCCCAGATTGCGAAAATCCGGCAACCGCGCGGCATCGCGCACACTGGCGGGAAGATTGCTGGGCACGCCCACTCCTCAAACGTAAGGAAACCGTAACGAATTATCGCAGAGGTCAAGGCAGGCGGCACGTCATCCTCTACAATCGTCCGCCTGTTTTTGCCAACCACCCGCCCGCGCCCGTCGCCACCATGTCCGCCCCGTTCGACCCCGCCCCGTTTCGCGCCCGCCGCGCCCGCGTACTGAAACACATGCAGCAAAACGGTGGCGGTGTTGCCCTCATCGCCACCGCGCCCGAGCGGATGCGCAACCGCGAAACCGCCTACCCCTACCGTTTCGACAGCTATTTTCACTACCTCACCGGCTTTGCCGAGCCGCAAGCCACGCTCGTCCTGATTGCCGACGCCAACCCGCGCAGCATCCTTTTTTGCCGCGAAAAAAATGTCGAACGCGAAACCTGGGAAGGGTTCCATTACGGTCCCGAAGCTGCTGCCGCGCAGTTTGCGTTTGACGAAGCCCACGCCTGCACCGAACTGGCAGAGCGCCTGCCCGCGCTGATTTCCGGCGGTCAGCCGCTGTGGTGCGCCTTCGGGCATGAAGACGAAGCCACGGCGTTTGACGCGCTACACGCCGCGCTGATTGCCGTGCGCCAAAACGCCCGCGCCGGCTGGTGCGCGCCCGCCACGCTGCACGACATTCGTCACCTGCTCGACGAAATGCGCCTCATCAAGGACGAAGCCGAACGCACCCTCATGCGCCGCGCAGGTGTCATTGCCCGCGATGCCCACATCCGCGCCATGCGCGCCACGCGCCCCGGGCGCTACGAATACGAGATTGAAGCCGAACTGCTGCACGCCTTTCGCGCCGCAGGTGCCACCGGCCCTGCCTACACCAACATCGTCGCCAGCGGCGCCAACGCCTGCACGCTGCACTACACCGCCAACGACCGCCAGATGCACGCCGGTGAATTGCTGCTTATCGACGCCGGTTGCGAACTCGAAGGCTACGCCAGCGACATCACCCGCACCTTCCCCGTCAGCGGGCGTTTCAGCGCCGCGCAGCGCGCCGTCTACGAACTCGTGCTCGCCATGCAGCAAGCGGCAGCAGCCGCCACCCGTCCCGGTGCCAGTTTCGACGCCCCGCATGAAGCCGCCGTCGACACGCTCATTGATGGTTTGCGGGCGCTGAAGCTGCTTTCCGGCAGCCGCGAAGAAATTGTGGAAACCAAAAGCTGGCAGCGTTTTTACATGCACCGCACCGGCCACTGGCTCGGGCGCGACGTGCACGACGTAGGCGCGTACCGCCCGCACGACAAACCGCGCACGCTGGCCGTCGGCATGACGCTGACCATCGAACCCGGCTGCTACATCCGCGCCGCCGCCGACATCGACCCCGCCTTTCACGACATCGGCATCCGCATTGAAGACGATGCGCTGGTGACCGCCGACGGCTGCCAGCTCTACACTGCCGACACGCCCAAAACCGTCGCCGAAATCGAAACCCTCATGCAATCCGCGCAAGCCACATCATGACCACCACCGACCACGACCCGCTCGCCACCGCCCGCCGCGTACTGGACACCGAAGCCCGCGCCGTCGCCGCCATTGCCGACCAGCTCGACGAACGTTTCACCCAAGCCGTGCAAGCCATCCTCGCCAGCCGGGGGCGCATCATGGTCACCGGCATCGGCAAGACCGGACACATTGGCCGCAAGCTCGCCGCCACCCTCGCCAGCACCGGCACACCCGCCTATTTCGTCCATGCTGCCGAAGCCGCGCATGGCGATTTGGGCATGATTACCGCCGAAGACATCGTCATCGCCCTGTCGCATTCCGGCTCCAGTTCCGAAGTGCTCACCATCGTGCCGCTGGTCAAACGGCGTGGCGCGCGTCTGATTGCGCTCACCGGTCACCCCGATTCGCCGCTGGCGCGTCAGGCGGACTGGCATCTCGGCTGCGCCGTCGCCGAAGAAGCCTGCCCGCACAACCTCGCCCCCACCGCCAGCACCACGGCGGCGCTGGCGCTGGGCGACGCGCTGGCCGTGGCGCTGTTGCAGGCGCGCGGTTTCAGTCCGGACGATTTTGCCCTCTCGCACCCCGGCGGCGCGCTGGGTCGCCGCCTGCTCACCCACGTTGCCGACATCATGCGCCCGCGCACGGCAGTGCCCTGCGTGCGCCAAGACGCCACGCTCAGCGAAACCCTGCTGGCGATGACGCGCGGCGGCTTGGGCATGACCGTCATCGTCGATAATGAGGCGCACGTACTGGGCATTTTCACCGACGGCGACCTGCGCCGCGCGCTGGAAAAACAGATTCCGCTGGCCAGCGCGCGCATCGGCGAATTCATGGTACGCAACCCCCGCCACATCGCCCCCGAAGCCCTGGCTGTCGAAGCCGCCACGCTGATGGAACAACACCGCATCAGCCAAATCATCGTGCAAGACGCCCAAGGCCGCCTGCAAGG
>JAFZMK010000148.1 GCA_017553285.1 Rhodocyclaceae bacterium | reverse complement strand
GAACTGGCCACCGCCCGCGCGCACGGCGACACGCTCAATGCGCTTGGCTTTGCGCATCAAGTGCGCGAACCCGACCTGCTCGTGCTCGACAGCGCCCCCGCCCTGCTCGCCCGCGCCCCGCTCGACACCCTGCTGCGCGCCCTGCTCGCCGATCTGGAAGAATTCCCGCAAAGCGACGTACTGGAAACCCGCCGCAACGAAATCCTCGCCACCATGGCCTGCCACGGCGCAGTGCGCGCCAACCGCCTGCTCACGCTGCCCGAAATGAACGCCCTGCTGCGCGACATGGAGCAAACCGAACGCATCGACCAATGCAACCACGGGCGCCCCACCTGGCGGCAATTCAGCCTGCAAGAACTCGACCAGTTTTTCATGCGGGGGCAATAACATGCACGCCAGCGCCCAACCCGCCACCTTGCTGTTTGTCTGCACGGGCAACATCTGCCGCTCGCCCACGGCGGAGGCCATCGCCCGCCAGCGCATTGCCGAGCGCGGTCTTGCCGCGCGTTTTCAAGCCGCCTCTGCCGGCACGCACGGCTATCACATTGGCGAGCCGCCCGACGCCCGCGCCTGCCGCGCCGCGCGCGCCCGTGGGTACCGTCTGGACGGGCTGACCGCCAGCCAATGCACCGTCGATGACATCGCCCGCGCGCAGCTCGTGCTCGCCCTTGACAGCGGCCATTTGCAGCACTTGCGCCGCCTCGCCCCGCCCGAACTGCACCCGCGCATTCGCCTGCTGATGAGCTACATCCATCCACAGCCCGCGCAGCAGGACATTCCCGACCCGTATTACGCCGACGCCGCCGCCTTTGCGCGCGTCATCGACCTGTGCGAGGCCGCCATTGACGCCCTGCTTGACACACTCGCCGCCGAACCTGCCTGAACCGCCCACCCTGCCAACCTCGTCTTTGCCCGCCATGAACCAGAACGAACTGAAAGCCGCCGCCGCCCGCGCCGCCGTTGAATACCTCGCCCAACACCTGCCCGCCGATGCCATCCTCGGCATGGGCACCGGCTCCACCATCAATCTGGTCATCGACGCGCTGGCGCCGTTACAGTCCCGCATCCGCGCCGCCGTATCCAGTTCCGAAGCCAGCAGCCAGCGCCTTGCCGCGCAAGGTATCAATGTTGTCGACCTCAACGACCTGCCAGCGGGCACCGAACTGCCCATCTATATTGACGGTGCCGACGAAATCAATGCGCACTTTCACATGATCAAAGGCGGCGGCGGCGCGCTGACGCGCGAAAAAATCGTCGCCAGCGCCGCGCGCACCTTTGTCTGCGTATGCGACGCCAGCAAGGAAGTCGACACGCTGGGCGCATTCCCGCTGCCGGTCGAAGTCATCCCGCTGGCGCGCGCCCATCTCGCCTGCCGTCTGGCGGCAGATTTTGGCGCCCGCCCCGAATGGCGCACGGATTTTGTCACCGACAACGGCAACCCCATCCTGGACCTGCACGGTCTTGCCATCCGTGACCCCGTGGCGCTGGAAGAAGCGCTCAACCACTATCCCGGCGTCGTCACCAACGGCCTCTTTGCCCGCCGTAGCGCCGACGTACTCATCAGCGCCCACGCCGACGGCGTGCGCCTGCGCAACAAAACTGCAACGTCCGCCTGATATGCTCCCCGCTTTGCCCCGCCCGCCCCGTCATGAACAAACACACCCTTTCGGCCTTTGACAACGATCTCAACCAAGTGCAGCAGCGCGTGCTCTTCATGGCGCAGCGCGCCAGCACGCAGGTTGCCCAGGCGCTCGACGGACTGGCGCGGCGCGATCTGGAACTGGTCGAACACGTCATCCGCGAAGACCGCAAGATTGACGAAGACGAACGCGAACTCAACGAAATCTGCATCCAGCTCATTGCCCGCCACGCCCCGCAAGCGCGCGATTTGCGGCTCATCATCACCGCCATGCAGATGATTAAAGACCTCGAACGCATCGGCGACGAAGCCAAAAAAATCGCCAAAAAAACCCGCAAAATCATCCGCAGCGACGCCCAACACATCTGCCCGGACGTTGACCTGCGCCACGTTGCCGAACAAGCCATCACCATGCTCAACCGCGCCGCCGACGCCTTCGCCCGCCGCGACCTCTCCCAAATCGGCAGCATTTTGCGGCAAGACAAAACCGTCAACTCCCTCTTCAAGTCCGTGACCCGCGAACTCATCACCTTCATGATGGAAGACCCGCGCACCATCACCCGCTCCATCGACATGATGTTCG
>JAFZMK010000147.1 GCA_017553285.1 Rhodocyclaceae bacterium | reverse complement strand
CGACCTGCCCTATCCGGAACGTTGTGCTGCGCTGCTCGCGCGCGGCTGCGCGCTGTGGGACGTGCTCGCCACCTGCGAACGCACAGGCTCTCTGGATGCCGACATCCGCAACGGCACGCCCAACGACTTCCCCGCCTTCTTCGCTGACTACCCGCACATTACCCGCGTGTTCTTCAACGGCAGCACCGCCGAAGGCGAGTTTCGCCGCAAAGTGCTGCCCGAACTGACGCGCCTCGGCATCGCCCCGCGCCTTGCGCTACACCGCCTGCCTTCCACCAGCCCCGCGCACGCAGCCTGCTCCCGCGCCGAAAAAATCAAACGCTGGCGCGAAGCATGGGAAAGCCAATAAAACGCCCGCGCTGTGGCACCATCGCGTTCTTTCTCTCGTTTGCTGAGGTGTTCATGCTCTACCGCAATCCCCGCGCCATCCGTTCGCCGTATCCCGACGAATTGCGCGCAATCATGAACATGCAGCGCGCGCAAGAAGGGCGGGGGTGGCTGTCGCATTGGGGGCGGTTGAATGCGGGGGCGACGCCGCTGCGGGCACTGCCTGCGCTGGCGGCGCGGTTGGGGCTGGGGGCGGTGTATGTGAAGGATGAGTCGGCACGGTCGGCGTTGGGCAGTTTTAAGGTGTTGGGCGCGCCGCTGGCGCTGGTGCGGTTGATTTTGCGTTTGTTTCCGCAGCAGGATTTTCGCCCCGAGGCGTTGCTGGCGGGGGAATATGCTGCGGCGCTGCGGGGCTTGACGGTCATTACCGCGACCGATGGCAATCATGGGCGTTCGCTGGCGGCGGCGGCGCAAAGCGTGGGCTGCGGGTGCGTGATTGTGTTGCATGCGCAGGTGAGCGCGGAGCGTGAGGCGGCGATTGCGGCGTGTGGTGCGCGTAGTGTGCGCATTGCGGGCAATTACGATGATTCGGTGCGCGAGGCGGCGCGGCTGGCTGCGGAGAACGGTTGGCAGGTGGTTTCCGATACTTCGTATGCGGGCTATGAGGAGAGTCCCCGCGATGTGATGCAGGGCTATGCCATTTTGCCCGCCGAAATTGCCGAGCAAGCGCCCGCGCTTCGTTTTAGCCACGTCTTTTTGCAGGCGGGCGTGGGCGCGTTGCCGGCGGGCGTGGCGGCGTATTTGTGGGAACAATATGGCGCACAGCGTCCGGAACTGGTGATTGTGGAGCCGCAGCAGGCCGATTGTTTGTTGCAGAGCGCGCGCGCAGGCGAGGCGGCGGCAACACGCGGCAGCGTGGATTCGGTGATGGCGGGGCTGGCGTGTGGCGAGGCGTCGCCTCTGGCGTGGCGCTTTTTGCGCGAGAGCGCGCAGTGGTTCCTTACCGTGGAAGACGATGATGCGATTGAGGCGATGCGCGTTTTCGCCCAAAGCAGAGACGGGGATGTCCCCATCGTTGCGGGCGAGTCCGGCGCGGCGGGGCTGGCCGGTTTGCTGGCGCTGTGCCGCACGCCCGAAGAGGCGCGCAGCGTGGGGCTGGATGAGCACGCGCAAGTGCTGCTCATCAACACCGAAGGGGCGACCGCGCCTTCGGTCTATCACGAACTGGTGGGCGAGACACCCGAGGCGGTGCTGACACGGCAGCGGGCGCACGCGGCGCCTTGAAGCGCGGTGCGGATGGAAAACGAAATGCGCGAGGGGATGACAATGGCCAAAAAAACACACAAATTTTCAGGATGCCAGTTCCCGTGAAAATTGCGGGCAGGGCATCAACCATTACAAACTCTTTTGCGAATGGAATCGTGCCGGTGATTGAGCCGGGTTGGTTTGACCATAACGAATCATCCGCGCGATGGCAGATTGTGATGTGGATTCTTGCAATTCGCTCAATCGAAATACACGCTGCGGTACGTGAAGTTTTGGGGATTTTCCAGCGTCATGCGGATCAGTTCGGTATCCGTGGCGAAGTCGTACACACTCATGCCGACTGCATCGTTCTCGGATTTTCCCCATCCGATCATGAAGATTTTGTCCTGGATGCGCTGCTGTGCTCCGCAGGCCGATGAAAACTTTCCGTCAATGCGGTACGAATCGAATCCATTATCGGCAAGCCTCATGTTGTCCCAGTCGATTTTGTAGGACACGATACGGGTTCCTTGGGTGATGTTGTGGTTGTCGAACGCCCTGATGGTGTCTCCGTCGATAGTCACATAGTGCTGGCTGGATGTCTTTTGCTCATCGGTGAGTCCGAACTCGTCCGCTTTGCCGGATAGTTTCCAGAGGATCTGGTTCGTCTGTGTGCTGCGATCTAGTCCCAGGATGGTATTCAGGTGCCTGAACGAACAAACAAGCGTTCCGTCGTCCTTGAGGCGCATGGCGTTGAAGTGCACGTAATCGGGGGCATCCACATTCTTGTTGGCGAAGTCGTTGGCGGTAGGCGTGGCATCCGTTACCGTCAGCGAATACAGCTCGGGATAATCGATGCTTTTCCAGTCCCAGACGACTTGGCCGTTTTGCACTTCCTGCAAGTAGGAATAGACGACATTGGAACCATCAGGGTAATCGGGGTTGTTGTAGACCATCGTCTTCAGGTAACCGGACATGATGTAATGATCCAGATCGATCAGAAGGAAGTCATGGCCGTCGAGGAAGTGCCCTTTTTCCACGGTGTCGGACTGCTCGAAGGTGATGCGCTTGATTTCGTTGAAGCGGGAATCAAGGATGACACGCTCGCCGGGGGCGAACCCTTCGATGCCGAGATTGTCCCCGTCCGGATTCTGGTCGTGATAGCTGTAGTACACCTTGCCGTCGATGATGTGCTTCTTGAAGTCCCAGTATCCCAGCTTCGTGCCGTCGGACGGGGCATCCTCGTGCTTTGACCACACGACGTTGCCCTTTCCGTCGAGCATGATGATGTTCTTGCTGTATACGAAGGAAATGAAGAAGTTTCCTTTCAGGTCGGTCTGGCCGTCTATGGTGAATTTGGGCAGTTCATCCCTTTGGCTGCCATCGTCACCGCAGCCAGCGAGGGAAACGATAGCGGCCAGTGCCGTTACGAACACTGCTGCTGTGGCGACGATTTTCCAATTCTTGTTCGGGACAGCCATTGGGACGCCTCATATCCGTATGGATGGAGGACGGATGTTTCTCTATTTTCGCCAGCGCGTCAAGCTGTGCGACAAACAGCGGGCGGGCAAAAATCGTCCCGCCGTAGATGCGCAGGGCGGCGGGGTTGCCTGTGCGCATTCATCGTCTGCTGACAAGGGGGGGGACGATGTCGCGCGCCAGAAGGTTCAGAAACGGGGCGGGCAAGGGGGGAAGGACACGGTAATGTAGTCGCCTTGTCGTCGTCAATACAGTTGCATTGTTCTGGCTGCGGCGTATTCGCCCTGTGTTTGGGTAGAGGTTTTTCGGGCGCGAGCGCATCCAGATGGGGAAAATCCCGGCGCGGCTTGCTACAATTTTCACCTTTCGCAGCCAACATTCGGGCGCAGTCTTGCCCGCCATGCAAGCAGGTGCATCATGAGTGAAAAACAGGAAATCTGGGACGGCGGTTGGGTGTTTACGCCGAAAAAAGCGCAGGCCGTGCATGAGAGCGGTCTGACCTTGCGCTTTATCTTTTTGCCGCTCTCCGATGCCGACCGCCGCGCGTTCATCCAGGAAGACTGGTGCGATTTGGGGCGCAGCCGCACGCAGCATGGGGATACCGTCTGCATCGTGGCGCGTTCGGATAACCTGCGCGAATCGCTGGTGGCGCTGCGCCAACAACACGGCGTGCGCAATGCGCATTCGGTGCTGACCTGGCTGGTGCGCGAAGCGGGCTGGATGTTTGCCGCCGCGCAGAACAAACCGCGCCGCGCGCGTCGCGCCTCCGCGTCCCGCAAGAACAAGCAGGCCTTCACGCCCATGAAAAGTTACGGCATCACGCTGGATGAAGATACCTTTCTGCGCGCCAAGGCGCTGGGCGATGGCAGCGCCAGCCGTGGCATCCGGCGGCTCTTTGCGGTGCTGAAAGCGGGCAGCAATCTGCCCATGCTGGAAGAAGACCGCTAACGCGCGCGCCCAAAACGCGCGCCATCGCCCAACAACACGAGGGACACACGCACATGATGCAGAGCACGACCATCCACGGCTGCGCGCTGGAATGGCAACACTGGCCGGGCGCGCAGGCGGCAGCATTGCCGCCGCTGGTGCTGCTGCATGAGGGGCTGGGTTCGGTGCATACCTGGCGGGACTTTCCGGCCTGGCAGGCGGCGCAGACGGGTTGCGATGTCATCGTCTATTCGCGCCCCGGCTACGGCCATTCCGGCCCGATGCCGCTGCCGCGCACCAAGCAGTATCTGCACATTGAAGCCACCGAGGTGCTGCCGGCGTTCGTGCAATCGCTGAATTTGCCGCGCCCGCCGGTATTGTTTGGCCATTCGGACGGCGGTTCCATCGTGCTGCTGGCCGCCGCGCTGGCCGACATGCCGCTGGCCGGCGTGATAACGATGGCACCGCACGTGCTGGTGGAAGAAGCGACGCTGGCAGGCATCCGTCTGGCCGGAGAACGCTGGCGGCAAGGCGACGATTTTCGCCAGCGCCTCGGGCGCCATCACGCGGACGTGGATACGGTGTTT
>JAFZMK010000146.1 GCA_017553285.1 Rhodocyclaceae bacterium | reverse complement strand
CGCGCGCAGGCGGGCGGCAAGGTCGCGGTCGATTTCAATGGCGTGCAGGGGGCGCGCCAGATGCGCCAACACCTGTTCGGTGAGCGCGCCCAGCCCGGGGCCGATTTCGACGAGAGCATCCTGTGGGCGCGGGGCGATGGCTTGCACGATGCGCGCGGTGATGTGCGGGTCGACGAGAAAGTTCTGACCAAAACGCTTGCGCGGGCGGTGATGGGCGGCGGCGGGCGCAATCATGATGCAGCAGGCGCGGCAAGTTGCGCCGCCAGCCGCACGGCGGCCAGCAGGCTGCCGGTGTCGGGCTGCGCGCCGCTGGCGGCGATGTCCAGCGCGGTGCCGTGGTCGACGCTGGTGCGGATGATGGGCAGCCCGAGGGTGACATTGACGCCGTTGCCAAAGCTGGCGTATTTGAACGTCGGCAAGCCCTGGTCGTGATACATCGCCAGCACGGCGTCGGCTTCGTCCAGGCGGCGGGGGGTGAAAATCGTGTCGGCAGGCAGCGGGCCGATGAGTTCGTGCCCTTGCGCGCGCAGTTCTTCCAGCACGGGGGTGAGGATGCGCTGTTCTTCGTCGCCCAGATGGCCGTCTTCGCCAGCGTGCGGGTTGAGACCGGCGACGAGTACGCGCGGGCGGGCGATGCGAAACTGGCGGTGCAGGGCGTCGAGCAAAATGCGCAGCACGTCGCGCAGCACGCTGGCAGTGAGCGCGGCGGGCACGGCGGCCAGCGGCAAATGCGTGGTGGCCAGCGCCACACGCAGGCGTTCCGAGGCGAGCATCATGACCACGCGCGAGGTACCCGTGCGCGCGGCAAGATATTCGGTGTGACCGCTGAAGGCGATGCCGGCCTGACACAAAACGCTTTTTTGCACCGGGCAGGTGACGAGGGCGGCAAATTCGCCGTCCAGACAGCCATTGGTGGCGCGCGAGAGCATGTCGAGCACGGCAGGGGCGTTGCGTGCGTCTGGCTGGCCGGGGGTGACCGGGGCGGCCAGTGGAATGTGCAACACTTCCAGCAGCCCGGGCGGGTTTTCAGGCGCGTAAGGGCGCAGCGTGATGGCGGGGTGGATTTGCTGGCGCAGCCAGTGTTGGTCGCCCAGCACGACGATGCGCCGGTGCGGCGTCAGCTCGCCTGCCAGCGCACCGCACAGGCGCGGGCCGATGCCGGCGGGTTCGCCACTGGTGACGGCGAGGACGGCGGGTTTGGCGTTCATCGGGCGGTGTCGCCAGGCTGCGGCAGACGGATGTCGACGTAGGCGCTGTCGCGCGCTTCGCGCAGCCATTCGTCGAAGGCTTCTTCGGCCTTGCGACGGGCGATGACCTGATAGGCGAGCTTGCGTTTTTGCTCGTCGCTGAGCGCCGCCTTGCGCCGTTCCAGCACTTCGATGAGGTGCCAGCCAAACTGGCTTTTCACCGGCTCGCTCAGCTCGCCCGGGGCGAGGGCGTCCATGGCGCGCTCGAAGGCGGGCACGGTGTCGCCGGGGGTAAGCCAGCCCAGGTCGCCGCCGTTGGCGCCGTTGAGGTCTGCCGAGTGCACGCGGGCGATTTCCTCGAAACCCTCGCCGTGCGCAATGCGTTCGCGCAGCGCCAGCAGGCGCGATTGCGCCTCGTCATCCGTGAGCACTTCGGAAGTTTTGATGAGAATGTGGCGGGCGTGGGTTTGCAGGGTCTCTTCGCCCTTGGAAAGCTCGCCGCCGCGCGCATCGACCAGCATCACGATGTGCAGCCCTGAGTCGCTGCGCAGGATGGGCGCGCGCTGCCCGGGCGTGAGTTTGAGGACGGCTTCGGCAAACGCGGAGGGCAGGCGATCAGCAGCGCGCCAGTCCAGCAGGCCGCCTTGCGCGGCATCGGGCGCTTGCGAAT
Organism: Rhodocyclaceae bacterium; assembly: GCA_017553285.1. Lineage (GTDB taxonomy): Bacteria > Pseudomonadota > Gammaproteobacteria > Burkholderiales > Rhodocyclaceae > JAFZMK01. The sequence continues at coordinate 21,202 of JAFZMK010000146.1, read as the reverse complement.
GCTGCGCGGCCAGTTGCGCGAAGTGCTCGCCCGCGTCCAGTTTGCGTTCAATTTCGGCAGCGCGCGCCTGCAAGCGCTTCCAGTCTTCGTCGCTGGCACCTTCGGGGGCGGAGAGCAAAATGTGGGCGACCCGGTATTCGCGCCCGGAAAAGGCGCTTTTCTGGGTGTTGAGGAAGTTTTCCACTTCGGCATCGGAAATCTTGATGGTGGGGTCGATATCGCGTTCGCGGATGCGCGCTTGCAGGATTTCGGTGCGGATTTGTTCGCGGAACGCTGCCCAGGTCGCGCCCTGTTCGGCGACGTGCTTTTTCAGCCCGTCCAGGTCGGCGCGGTTGCTTTCGGCGATTTGTTGCAGGGCGGCTTCCAGCGTTTTGTCGCTGACCTGAATGCCGTTTTCGGCGGCGCGCTGGGCGATGATTTTGTCCAGAATCAGCCGTTCGAGCACTTGCCGGGCAAGTTCGGCCTCGGGTGGGCGGACGTTTTGCCGCGCCAGTTGCGCGCGCGCCTGCGCCATGCGCTCGTCAAATTCGCGGGTGGTGATGATGTCCTGATTGACGATGGCGGCCACGCCATCGACCGTGCCTTGCGAGCTGTAACTGCTCTCGGCCTTGCGCGCGGGCGCGGGGGGCGCTTTGGCAGCGGCGGCGGGCAGCACCAGCGCGGCGCTGGCAAGACACAACAGAAAACGGCAAAGGCGGGGGGAATGTGGCATGGGCATGAGGGGGACGGGCGAAAAGGTTAGAAGGCGGGGTTGTCCAGCGTGGAGCCAATCTGGCCATAGCCGGGCACGCGGCGGCGCAGCAGGTCGGTCGGGTTGGAACCCAGTGCGCCCAGACCGTTGAGTTCAAGCTGAACGAAGAAGGTGTTATTCACCTTGTTGTTGGTGGTGGTGTAGTGATGCACGGCGGTGCGCAGGCGCCAGCAGCCGGCGTTGTATTCGAGGCCGCCGATGGCATCGGTGACGCGGTCATCCAGGATGGAACGGCTCACGCGCCCGGCCAGCAGCCAGCGCTGGAACAGCGGCCATTGCGCGGCAACATCGACTTCGTGCAGCACATCGTTGGCATAGCGGTAGCCGGCGGCCAGCGTTTTGCCGGCGGCGGGCAGATAGCGGATGCCGACGTTGTAGCGTTCGCTGCGCCGGTCATCCAGGTTGTATTGCAGGGAAGAACTGACCGAGACGTTGTAGCCCAGTTCGCCGCGCACCTGCGCCAGCAAATCCGAACGGTTCGACTGTGTTTCTTTCTCGCGGGGCAGCAGCACCTTGCGGTCGGCAAAGTAATAGCGCTGGCCGAGCATGAGTTGCAGCCGTTCGGCACCGCTGGCTTCCTCAATCAGGCGCGAGGTCAGCGCCAGCGTGACCTGATTGGAATCGGCAAAGCGGTCTTTGCCAGCATAGCGGTTTTCGGAAAAGATTTGCGCCATGCCGAAGTCAAAACGGGCGGTGTCAAACAGCGGAATGTCGTCCTGGTCGCGATACGGGGCATAGACGTAGAACAGGCGCGGTTCCAGCGTCTGGCGGAAATCACGACCGCGCCATGTGCCGTAGCGGTCAAAGAACAGGCCGCTGTCCAGACTGAAGACGGGCAGGCTGCGGGTAATTTCGGTGCGTCCGTCTTTATACGGCTGGTTGTCGAGGTTGTAGCGGGTGTAGTTCAGCCCGATGCGCGGTTTGAGGAAACCTTCCGGGCGTTCCAGTTCCCAGCCGATTTGCGGATAGGCATACAGGCGCGTGCCCCGGGCGCGCTTGTCCAGCCGGTGTTGCAGGTCGAAATCCGTCCAGGTGCTGTCCAGCGTAAAACGCAAACCGCCGCCCAGTGCGCGCTTGGCCGTGAGGGCGAATTCCGGCATTTTCTGGTAGGGCGCGCCGGCGTAGTTTTTTGTCCCCAGTGTTTGCCAGGCTTGCGCCAGCAAGGAGGCGCGCCACCAGCCGCCGCCGGTGTAGTTGAGTGCGACATTGCGCGACAGGTGGGTGAGCGCGGAAGTTTGCACCTGCGAGCTGATGTCGTCGAAATATTCGGCATCGCTCACGGCGTTGAAATTGACGCTGGTCGAAAGGCCGCGCAGCAAGGTCTGCCTGTGCTGCCAGGATGCCAGCGCGCGCGAGCCGCCGCGTTTGCGGTCGTTCGGCAACCATTCGCCACGGAAGCTGCCGCTGCCGAACTGGCGGGTGAGGTAACGGTATTCACTGCCCAGCATCATGCCCCGGCGGGTGAGCAGGCGGGGGGTGAGGGTGGCGTCGTAATTGGGCGCGATGTTCCAGTAATACGGCGCGGCGAGATCCACGCCATTGCGGCTGGACAGCGTCAGCGTCGGTGCCAGAAAACCCGACTGACGGCGGGATTCCAGCGGGAAACGCGCCCACGGCCACCAGAGGATGGGCGTGTTTTTGAACACCAGCACGGCGTCTTCGACTTCGCCTTGACCCTGGTCGAAATTCAGCCGCAAATCATCGGCGCGGACGTACCAGTCCGGATCGGGGCCACGGCAGGTCGACCAGGTGCCGCGCGCCATCTGGTAGCGGTTTTCGCCTTGCAGGTGTAGTGCCTGCGCGTGCCCTTCGCCGGACAAGGTCGAGCGCTGGCGTTTGCCGGTGAGTTCTTCCGCCAGCGAGGGGGTGCGAGGGGGTTCGGTGGGGTCGTAGCAGTAATGCGGTTCGCGAATTTCGCCGCTGCGCTCGTAGAGCGTGATGTCCGCCGCTGGCGCGGTGATGGTCAGCCCCACCGGATTGCGCACCGCTACGTTGCCGCTGGCCGAGACGCGGTCTTGCAATTCGTCGTAGCGCAGTTCGTCGGCACGCAGGTGCAGGTCGGCACGCTGGATTTCCACCTCACCGCTGGCAATCAGTTCGCCAAAACGCTGACCGTGAATGCGCTCGGCCAGCAGCGTGGTCGGCGCTTCGGCAGGCGGCGCGGCGGATTCGGCGGCGGCTTGGGTGGTTTCAGGCGCGGCGGGCGTTTCGGCGGCATCGGCGGTGCTTGCTTCGTCGGCAAGCGGCAGCGCGTTTTCCTCGGTCTGTGCGTTTTCCGTGTTTTCTGCGCGTTCCGGGACGGCAGTGGTCTCTTGGGCAGGCGGCGCGCTGCGGGTGGCGAGCGGTTGCGGGCGGGGTGGGCCGACGAGGTCGGGCGTGGGCTGTGCGGGCAGCGCCGCTTCGGGTGCGTCGTTTTCGGGCGTGGCTTCGGCGGCTGCGGGTTCGGCGGGCGCATTGATGCGGTTGCGGCGGATTTCTACGTCGCCGAAGAGAACCGTTTTGCCCTGCCGTTGCCCCTGGACGCGCACGCCTTCTTGCCCGGCGTTGCCTTCGGCGCAGGTGGCGTGCGGTGCGAACGCTGCCAGCCATGCCGCCAGTGCCGCCCGACCAATCCAACCGCCAACGTGCCGTTGTTGCTTCAAAATTGTTGTCCTCGTACCGTACAGGGTTTGTCGCCGCCATTTTCGGGCGGATTTCAGGCGATAATCCACGCCCCGAGATTTTACACGGAAGCGCCCGTATGCCTCGCACTGCCCAACTTTCCGAATGGCTGCGCCAGCAGCTCGATGGTCGTCCCTTTGAAGTGGCCGCCGCCAGCGCGGACGCCAGTTTCCGCCGCTATTTTCGCGTGCGTGAAGCCGATGGGCGCACGCTGGTGGTGATGGATGCCGCGCCCGAGCACGAAGATTGCCGCCCGTGGCTGGCGATTCGCCAGCAACTGGCCGATGGCGGGCTGTATGTGCCGCAAGTGCTGGCCGAGGATGTGGCGCAAGGCTTCATCCTGATGAACGATTTGGGCGATGTGACGCTCAAAGACGCGCTGCTGGCGGAACCGGCGCCCTCGGCGGGGGAAGCGCACTCGCTGTATATCGACGCCATCGGCGCGCTGATTGCCATGCAGCGGCTGGATGCCAGCGCGTTGCCGCCGTATTCGCACGAATTGCTGATGCGCGAAATGCGCTTGTTCCCGGACTGGTATCTCGACCGCCATCTGGGCAAGCCGCTGGCAGACGAAGCGCGGGCGCGGCTGGAAGCCGTGTTTGAAACCATCGCCGCCGACAACCTCGCGCAAACACAGGTGTTTGTGCACCGCGATTTTCAGATTCGCAACCTCATGCTGCCCGCGCAAGGGCCGCGTCCGGTGTTGATTGACTTTCAGGACGCCGTGCGCGGGCCGGTCAGTTACGACATCCTCTCGCTGCTCAAAGACGCCTTCGTCTCGCAGGAAGAAGAATTTTTGCTCGACCTGCTGATTCGCTATTGGGACGGCGCGCGCCGCGTCGGCGTGCCGGTGCCGGAAGATTTTGCCCTCTTCCAGCGCCAGTTCGATTTCATGGGCGTGCAGCGCCACCTGAAAGTGCTGGGCATTTTCGCGCGTCTGGCGTACCGCGACGGCAAACACGGCTATCTGGGCGAGTTGCCGCGAATGCTCGGCTGGCTGTGGCCGGTGTGCCGGCGCTACGCGGCGCTCGCGCCGCTGCTCGACATTCTGGAAAAAACGCATCCCGAGCAAGTGCAGCACGGTTTCAGCTTCTGAACCCTTCCCCCAACCAGGAACGAAAACATGGAAGACGTACAAAAATTCATCGACGAACAGGTTAAAAACAACCCCGTCGTGCTCTTCATGAAAGGCACGCCGCAATTTCCGCAGTGTGGCTTTTCCGGCGCCGTGGCGCAGATTTTGAAGCAGGCCGGGGTGAAAAAACTGGTGGCCTTCAACGTGCTGGAAAGCGACGAACTGCGCCAGGGCGTGAAAACCTATGCCGACTGGCCGACGCTGCCGCAGTTGTTCATCAACGGCGAATTCATCGGCGGCTGCGACATCGTGCGCGAAATGGCTGCCAGCGGCGAGCTGCAACCGCTGCTGGAAGCGGCAGGCGCGTTGTAGGCGGCGCGCGCGCGTGCGAAATGTAATATTTCGTTGTACGATGCGCGCTTGCTCTGCGCGTCTTGGCAGGCGCGGCGGTTTTTTCGCTCTGTCGTGAGGCAGGGCGCTTTTTGGTTTTATGGCGTAGCGGGCGGCGGCATTGGCTGGCAGCGCGCCGCAGTACAGAACAGAACAGGAGTTTTGCAATGACGACGCATACCACCTTGAAAATGCGATGGATGGCAGTGGCGACCATGACGGCGTGCGCGCTGGTTGCCTGCGGTCAGCAAAAAGGGCCGGGCGCGGCGGGTAAGCCGGGCGCGGGTGCGCAGCAGATGACGGTCAGCGTGGTCACCGTGAAATTGCAGGACGTGCCGCTGGTCACGGAATTGCAGGGGCGCACCAAACCGCATCTGGTCGCCGAAGTGCGCCCGCAGGTCACCGGCATCGTGCAAAAACGCCTGTTTGAAGAAGGCGCGCAGGTCAAAGCCGGGCAGGTGCTCTATCAGATTGACGCTTCCAGCTATCAGGCCACCTACGACAGCGCGCAGGCCAAGCTGGCGAAAGCCAAGGCGCAACTGGCCTCGGCGAAATCTACGGCGAAACGCTACGAAAATCTGGGCGAAATTGCCGCCGTCAGCCAACAACAGCGCGAAGACGCGCAGTCTGCCCTGCTGCTGGCGCAGGCGGCGCAGAAAGAAGCCGAAGCGGCGGTGCGCAGTGCGCGCATCGACTTGGACTACACCCGCGTGAAAAGCCCGATTAGCGGGCGCGCCGGGCGCTCCAGCGTTACGCAAGGCGCGCTGGTGACGGGCAATCAGGCCGGCGTGCTGGTCACCGTGCAGCAACTGGACCCGATTTATGTGGATGTGACGCAATCGAGCGCGCAGATGCTGCGCCTGCGGCAAGACTTTGCCTCGGGCAAGCTGGGCAAGGTCGAGCAAAACACGGTGCCGGTCACCGTCTTGCTGGAAGACGGCAGCGAGTACGAACAAAAAGGCAAACTGGAATTTGCCGAAGTCTCGGTCGATGAAAACACCGGCAGCGTGACCATGCGCGTGGTCGTGCCCAATCCGCAATACGAACTGCTGCCGGGCATGTTTGTGCGTGCGCGTCTGGAACAAGGCGTGCGCCACAATGCCGCGCTGGTGCCGCATCTGGGCGTGATGCGCAACCAGCAAGGGCAGGCAGTGGTGACCCTGGTCAATGAACAGAACAAGGTCGAGCAGCGCGTGGTTGAAACCGAACAATCGATTGGCGATTACTGGGTGGTTACCGGCGGGCTGAACGAAGGCGACCGCGTGATTGTCGAAGGCTTGCAATGGGTGCGCCCGGGCGCGGACGTGCAGGCCACCGAGTTTGGCGATGCGCCGCCGCCTTCGATGGACGGCATGAACGGCATGGCAGGCATGTCGGAAATGGCGGACATGCCTGCCACGGACGCGGAAGACGCGCCGCAGGCCACCGAAGATGCGCCGGAAGCTACGGAAAGCGCGCCAGAAGCGGATGCGCCGCCCGCGCCTGAGCCGGAATCGCAAGACGTGTCGTCCGGGGCGAAGGAATAACGGGGAGGGAGCCGCATCATGGCGCACTTTTTCATTGATCGCCCGGTCTTTTCCTGGGTGATTGCCATCATCATCATGCTGGCTGGCGGTTTGTCGATTCTGACCCTGCCGGTTTCACAATATCCGAACATCGCGCCGCCTTCGGTGACGATTCAGGCCTCCTATCCGGGCGCGAACGCGAAAACGCTGGAAGACTCGGTCACGCAGATTGTCGAGCAGAAAATGACCGGTCTGGACGGTCTGCTGTACATGGATTCCACTTCCGATTCTTTCGGCAACGCCAGCGTCACCCTGACTTTCGACGCCGGTACCGACCCGGACATTGCCCAGATGCAGGTGCAAAACAAACTGCAACTGGCCATGCCGCTGCTGCCCGACGTGGTGCAGCAGCAGGGTTTGCAGGTCACCAAATCGCTCTCCGACATTCTCATGGTGCTGGCCTTCATCTCCACTGACGGCAGCAAGGACAACAGCGATTTGGGCGACTTTCTGGTGACCACTGTGCGTGATCCGCTCTCGCGCGTGGAAGGCGTGGGCGATGTGCAGGTCTTCGGCGGCCAGTATTCCATGCGCATCTGGCTGGACCCCGCCAAGCTGGTGGCGTACCGGCTGATGCCTTCGGATGTTTCCGCCGCGCTGCGCACGCAGAACGTAGAAATTTCCGCCGGGCAACTGGGCGGCACGCCTTCCGTGCCGGGGCAGGGCTACACCGCCTCGATTACTGCCGGTAGCCGCTTGCAGACGGTGGAACAGTTCGAGCACATTGTGCTGAAAAAACAACTCGATGGCAGCGAAGTGCGGCTGAAAGACGTGGCGCGCGTCGAACTGGGGCAGGAAATCTACAACTTCAGTGGCCGCTATAACGGCCAGCCTGCCGCTGGTCTTGCCATCAAGCTGGCGGTGGGGTCGAACGCGCTGGCGACCGCCGAGGCGGTGGAAGCGGCAGTGGACAAACTGCGCCCCTCGTTTCCGAGCGGCGTGGATGTGATGGTCGCCTTTGACACCACGCCCTTTGTGCGCATTTCCATCCATTCGGTGATTGAAACGCTGATTGAAGCCATCATTCTGGTGTTCTGCGTCATGTACCTGTTCTTGCAGAACGTGCGCGCCACGCTGATTGCCACGCTGGTGGTGCCGGTGGTGTTGCTGGGCACCTTCGGCGTGATGGCGGCGCTGGGCTTTTCCATCAACACGCTCACCCTCTTCGGGCTGGTGCTGGCAATCGGGCTATTGGTCGATGACGCCATCGTGGTGGTGGAAAACGTCGAGCGCGTGATGAGCGAAGAGGGCTTGTCGCCGAAAGAAGCGACGAAAAAATCCATGTCGCAGATTACCGGCGCGCTGATTGGCATCGGCCTGGTGCTCTCCGCCGTGTTCATTCCGATGGCCTTCTTCCCCGGCTCGGTGGGCGTGATTTACCGCCAGTTCTCGGTGACCATTGCCGCCGCCGTGGGCTTGTCGGTGCTGGTCGCCATCGTGTTTACGCCAGCGTTGTGCGCCACCATCCTGAAGCCGGTGGAAAAAGGGCACCATCTGGGCGAAGGCGGCCCGCTGGGCGCGTTCTTCCACTGGTTCAACGACTGGTTTGCCCGCCTCACCGGATCGTATCAGGGCAAGGTGGAAGGCATCCTGCGCCGTGGTCTGCGTTTCATGTTCCTCTATCTGCTGCTGGTCGGCGCGCTGGTCTTCTCCTTCCTGCGCCTGCCCTCGGCCTTCTTGCCGGAAGAAGACCAGGGCGTGCTGTTTGCGCAAATCATGCTGCCGGCGGGCGCGACACAAGAGCGCACGCTGGAAGTGATGGAAAAGATGCGCAAGTATTTTGAGGAAAACGAAAGTGATGACGTCGCCTCGGTGATGGCAGTGGCGGGCTTCAGCTTTTCCGGCTCGGGGCAGAACGTCGCGCTGGCGTTCGTGCGCCTGAAAGACTGGGAAGAACGCGACCTGGTCAAAGGCTCGGCGCGCGCCATTCAGGGGCGCGCGATGATGGCGCTGTCGCAACAAATCAAGGAAGCGCAGGTGTTTGCCTTCGTGCCGCCGGCCATTCCCGGTCTGGGCACCTCGGGCGGTTTCACCATGGTGCTGCAAGACCGTGGCGAGCTGGGGCACGACAAACTGCTGGCCGCCCGCAACCAGTTGCTGGGCATGGCGATGCAAGACCCGATGCTGGCCAACCTGCGCCCCAACGGCGTGGAAGACAGTCCGCAGTATGAAATCAGCATCGACCGCGACAAGGCCATGACGCTGGGCGTGAATGTGGCGGACATCAACAGCACGCTGGCCATCGCGCTGGGCAGCCAGTACGTCAATGACTTCATCGACCGTGGGCGCGTCAAGCGCGTGGTGATGCAGGGCGATGATTTCTCGCGCATGAACGCCGACGACCTCAGCCGCTGGTACGTGCGCAACAGCGCTGGCGAGATGACGCCGTTTTCCGCCTTCATGACCGGCAAATGGAATTTCGCCCCCTCGCAACTGAAACGCTACAACGGCGTGGGCGCCATGCAGCTTCAGGGCGAAGCCGCGCCGGGCTTCTCTTCGGGGCAGGCGATGGACCGCATGGAAGAGCTTGCCGCGCAGATTCCCGGCGTGGGCGTGGACTGGACGGGGCTGTCTTACGAAGAGCGCCTCTCCAGCGCCATGGCACCGGCGCTTTATGCGCTCTCGCTGCTGGTTGTCTTCCTGTGTCTGGCAGCGCTCTATGAAAGCTGGGTGGTGCCGTTTGCGGTAGTCATGGTGGTGCCGCTGGGCGTGCTGGGCGCGGTGCTGGCCGTGACCGTGCGCGGTCTTGCCGACGACATCTACTTCCAGATTGGCCTGCTGGCAACCATCGGCCTGTCGGCGAAAAACGCCATTCTCATCGTCGAATTCGCCAAGGAGCAGGTCGACCGTGGCGTCGACGTCATGGAAGCGACGCTGGCGGCGGTGCGGATGCGTCTGCGCCCGATTGTCATGACCTCGCTGGCCTTCACCATGGGCGTGCTGCCGCTGGTCAAGGCCAGCGGTGCGGGCGCGTCCAGCCAGCACTCCATCGGCACCGGCGTGTTGGGTGGCACCATTTTCGCTACGTTGCTGGGTATTTTCTTTATCCCGCTTTTCTATGTCCTCATCCAGCGGCAGTTCCGCCGCAAGGAAGTCGTATGAAACTGCATCCATCCCTTTCCCTGTTGGCCGCCGCCGTAATCAGCGCGTGCACCATGGCACCGGCGTATGAGCGCCCGCAAGCCCCGGTTGAGCCGCAATTGCCGCCCGTACAGGACGAAGCCGAGGCGGGGGCGGCAGTCGCCGAAGAGTTCGCGCAAATTGCCTGGCGCGATTTCTTTTCGGACACCCGTCTGTGCGCCCTGATTGAGCGCGCGCTGGAACACAACCGCGATTTGCGCGTCGCCTCCCTCACCGCCGAGCAGGTGCGCGCGCAATACCGCATTCAGGCCGCCGAGCAGTTCCCCGCCATCGCCGCCACAGGCGGGCAGACGGCGCAGCACACGCCTGCCGACCTTTCCATGACCGGGCGGGAAATGACCAGCCGCTCCTACAGCGCCACCGTCGGTCTGGCCTCGTATGAGCTGGACTTTTTTGGCCGCGTGCGCAGCCTCAAGGATCAGGCGCTGGCGAACTATCTTGCCAGCGTGGAAGCCGCGCGCAGCGTGCGCAACACCGTCATTGCCGAGACTGCGCGGGCGTGGGTGAACGTGGCCGCACAGCGCGAATTGCTGGCGCTGGCCGAAGACACGCTGGAATCGCGCCGCCAGTCGCTGGATTTGGTGCAACGCAGTTTTGATGCCGGTGCCGTCTCCGCGCTGGATGTGGCGCAGGCGCAAACCGCCGCAGAAAGCGCCCGCATCACCGCCGCGCAGCAAAAAACCGCCTTTGAGCAGGCGCGCAACGCGCTGGTGCTGCTCACCGGTGCCAACGTCGAAGACGTGCTGCTGCCTTCGCGGATGCAGGACGGCTTTGCCGCGCTGCCCGATTTGAGCCGCCCGATTTCTTCGGAAATCCTGCTCTCGCGTCCGGACATTCTCGCCGCCGAACAGCAGTTGAAAGCCGCCAACGCCAACATTGGCGCAGCGCGCGCGGCATTCTTCCCGCGCATCACGCTCACCGCCAGCACCGGTGTGGCCAGCAGCGAGCTGGATAACCTCTTCTCAAGCGGTCAAAGCATCTGGAGCTTTGTGCCGCAAATTTCGCTGCCCATCTTCACCGCCGGCAAGCTCGCCGCCAGTCTGGATGCTGCCGAAATCGGCAAGGATATTGCCGTGGCGCGTTATGAACAGGCGATTCAAACGTCTTTCCGCGAAGTGGCAGACGCGCTGGCCGCCCGCGCCACCTTGTCGGAACAGCTCTCGGCAGGCGAAGCGCTGGCGACAGCCGCGCGTGAGAACGAACGCCTGTCGGACGCGCGCTATCGCAGCGGGCTGGATAGCCACCTCAACTTGCTCGATGCGCAGCGCACCCGCAACGCGGCAGAACAAAGCCTGATTGTTACCCGCTTCTCGGACGCCAGTAACCGCATCACGCTCTACAAACTGCTGGGCGGCGGCATTGTTGCCGAAGACGCGCCGCAAAAAGACGCGCCCGCCGCGCCCGCCGCGCCCGCGTCCGCGCCGGAAATGCAGGTAATTGAAAAACCGGCGGACATTCCCGCAGACGAAGCCGCGCCGCAGCCGGATGCTGCGCCGCCGCAGACGGACGCCGCGCCGGCGCAAACGGATGAAGCCGAAGAAGGGCTGATTCGGGTCATCGAAGTCGTCGACACTGCCGACGCGCCGCAAGCGCTGGTGCGCGAAGAGGTGCAAGAAGAGGTGGCTGCGCCGGTGCAGGAAGAAGTGCTGGTGCCGCAGCCCCGGCTGATGGAGCCGGGCGTAAAAACCCTGCACAGCAGCGAAGGGGGAAATTTGCGCATGGAAGTGCTGCCGGCGGAAGAAATCCGCGAATAAACCGCCGCGCCCCCGCGCCCGAAACCGCCCGCCGTGCCGGGCGGTTTTTTTATCGCGGCGCGGCGGCAAAGGCACCGGCTTCGGTCACCAGCCAGTGCATCGGCACGTCATGCGGGCAGGCGTGCGCGTCTTCCACCCGCGCCAGTTCAAAGGCAATGCCGATGGCGGTGGCGGCGGGCAGGGCGGCCAGGGTGCGGTCGTAATAGCCGCCGCCGTAGCCGATGCGCGTGCCGTGCGCGTCAAAGGCATTCATCGGCACCAGCACGGCATCGGGTGTGCAGGGGCGGGCGTGGGCGGGAATGGCGATGCCGTAGTCGCCAGTGCGCATGGGCGTATCCGGCTGCCAGCGGTGAAAGGTCAAAGGCGCGGCGCGCGCGGTGACCACGGGCAGTGCCGCGCAGCGTGCCGCATCGGCGGCAAGCCAGTCGGCAACGAAGGGGCGCAGGTCGATTTCGCCACGAATCGGCCAGTAAAACGCCAGCGTGCGCGGTGCAATGCGCGCCAGCAGCGCGGACAAATGCTGTACCAGCGCGGCAGTGCGGGCGGCGCGTTGTGCGCCGGTGAGTGCTGCGCGGCGTTCGATGGCAAGGCGGCGTGCGTGGGCGCGAAGTTCCATGGCGGCGGGCGGAAAAAGACGGGTGGAGGCGATTGTAGCCGCAGCCCGCGCGCGGACGGCGGCGGAAATCGGCGATAATGCGCGGTTTCTTTGTTTGGCTCGATTGCTGCCGGGAGGGGTGGATGTTCGCGAAGCTGCGGCGCGCGTGTTGGTTGCTGGTGTTGCTGGTGTGTCTGGGCGCAGGCTGGGCGCAGCGCGCCCCCGAGGCGCAGGCGGCGCCGGGTGCCAAAACCGAGAAGGCGAAAAAACCTGCCGCAGCGAACAAAAAACCCGCCGCCTCCAAAGCGGGCAAAAAACCAGCAGCCGCTGCGAACAAAAAAGCCGCCAAAAAACCGGGCGCAGCAGCGGACAAGAAAGCGGGCAAAAAAGGCGCGGCGAAAAAAGGTGCCGCCAAAAAAGGGCAGGGCAAGACCAAGGCTGCCGCGCGCAAGCCGGTGCCGCCAGCGGTCAGCCGTGCCATGCGTCAGGCGCAGGCGCTGGCCGCTGCCATCAAGTCGCCGCCGATTGGGGATGCGCGCATCCGCATGGCGCGCCGCGCGTTTTATGACAGCAACACCGCGCTGCTGGTGCATCTGGAACGCAACCACAAGGACGGTCATCCGCTGCAAATGTACGTGACGATGTGGCGCATTCTGGACGCCATGCGTCAGGGCAACAGTTCGGATGCGCAGGTGCGCCAGTTCCTGAACAAACATCCGAACACCGCCGCTGGCGAATATCTGCGCGGCGAATGGCTCAAGCAGCTTGCCAAGGACGGACTGTGGCAAACCTTTCTGGCAGAACTGGGCGGAATGCAGCAGCCGCTGTCGCGCGAATTGCGCTGTCTGCACTGGCAGGCGCAGATGGCAGCGGGCGAAGACGGACGGCGGGCGGTGTTGCCGGAAGTCATGGCGGTGTGGATGGAAGAAGTGCGCGAGGTAAAAAGCTGCGACGAAGTCTTCACCGATTTTGCCGCCTGGCAGGGCACGCCCACGGAAGCGCGCTGGGCGCGGTTTCGCCGCATGGTCGATAGTCCCCGCCCGCAGGAAGCCGCCGAAATTCTGGCGCGGATGCCCGATGGCGGCGCGCGCGCGCGCGATGCCTATGTGGTGATGCTGCGCCAGCCCGCCGGGTATCTGGACAAACCGCCCGCCGATTTTGAAAAAACGCGCGCCGGGCGCGAAGTGGTGATGGCAGCGATGGTGCGGCTGGCGCGCGAAGATGCGCTGGCGGCGCACGCGCGGCTGAAAAAACTGGGTTCGCGCCTTTCTGGTGCTGAGCGCGCCGCCGTCTACGCTTCGCTGGGAATGCATGGTGCGCAATCGCATCTGCCGCAGGCCGCGCAGTGGTTTGACGAAGCCGGTGTGGCGTTGATGTTCTCGGCGCAGCGTGCCTGGCGCGTGCGGGCGTTTTTGCGCAATGGCGACTGGGCGGGCGTGGGGCGCACCATCGCCATGATGCCTGAGGATGAACAGAACGAACCGGTCTGGATGTACTGGCGCGCGCGCTCTCTGGCCGAGCAGGGGCAGCCGGAATCGGCAAAGATTCTCTGGGAACATTTGCGCGGCGATACTTCGTTCTACGGGCTGCTGGCCGCCAACGAACTGGGCGAGACTTTCTCGGCACCGAAACCTTCGCCCGTGGTGGCGGATGAAGCCCTGATGGCCAGCGCCAAGGCCGACCCTTCGCTGTCGCGCGCGCTCACCTTGCTGCGGCTGGACATGCGCGCGGAAGGTTTGCGCGAATGGGCGTGGGGCGTGCGGCGGGTGCACGCCACGCCGTTTTTGCTGGCTGCCGCGCAACTGGCGGCGGACGCCGGTTTTTATGACCGCGCCATCTACACCGCCGAGCGCATCGACTCCCCGCGCGCCTTTTCCTTGCTCTATCCGCGCCCGTACCGGCAGTTGATTGAACCGCAGGCGCGCGAACAGGGGCTGGACCCGGGCTGGGTGTATGGCTTGATGCGGCAGGAAAGCCGCTTCATGGCACCGGCGCAATCGCCGGTGGGCGCACAGGGCTTGATGCAGGTGATGCCCGCCACCGGGCAATGGGTGGCGAACAAAATCGGCATGACGGATTATTCTGCCGCACGCCTGCGTGAGCCGCGCACCAACGTGCAGATTGGCGTCAATTACATGCGCATCGTGCAGGAAGGTTCGGGCGGGCAAGAGGTGCTTACCAGCGCCAGCTACAACGCCGGCCCCGGGCGGGCGCGGCGCTGGCGCGCGGCGCGTGCGCTCGACGGCGCGGTCTATACGGAGACCATTCCGTTCAACGAAACCCGCGATTACGTGCGCAAGGTGATGACCAACGCCACCATCTACGCCGCCCAGATTGAAGGCAAGCCGCAGTCGCTGAAAAAGCGCTTGGGTACGGTGCCGCCGGCGGGGCAATAAGCGGACGGGCGGACGATGGGCGCGCACGGCAAGATGATTTGCTACGAAGTGGGCGGCGCGGTGCGCGATGCGCTGCTGGGGCTGCCGGTGCATGACCGCGACTGGGTAGTGGTCGGCAGCACGCCCGAGGCGCTGGAAGCGGCGGGTTTTCTGCCCGTGGGGCGCGATTTTCCGGTGTTTCTGCATCCCGAAACCAAAGAGGAATACGCGCTGGCGCGCACCGAGCGCAAACACGGGCGCGGCTATCGCGGCTTTCGCGTGCATTGCGCGCCGCAGGTCACGCTGGAAGAAGACTTGCAGCGGCGCGATTTGACCATCAACGCCATTGCCCGCGCCGCAGATGGCACGCTGATTGACCCCTTTGGCGGCCAGCGCGATTTGCAAGAACGCTGGCTGCGTCACGTCAGTCCGGCGTTTGCCGAAGACCCGGTGCGGGTGTTGCGGCTGGCGCGCTTTGCCGCGCGCTTTGGCGATTTTCGCGTCGCCCCCGAGACGCTGGCGCTGGCGCGCAGCATGGCCGCAGCGGGCGAGCTGGCGCATCTGGTGCCCGAGCGCGTCTGGCAGGAACTGGCGCGCGGGCTGATGGAGGCGCATCCCGAACGGATGATTGCCGTGCTGCATGAAACCGGCGCGCTGGCGGTCATCTTGCCGGAAGTGGCGGCGATGTTTGGCGTGCCGCAGCCGCCGCAGTATCACCCCGAAATTGATTGCGGCGCACACCTGCTGCTGGTGTTGCAGACGGCGGCGCGGCTGGGCGCGCCCTTGGAAGTGCGCTGGGCGTGTTTGCTGCACGACACTGGCAAGGGCGACACGCCTGCGGACATTCTGCCGCACCACTACGGGCACGAAGAGCGCAGCGCACAACACGCCGAAGCCATCTGCGCACGGCTGCGCGTGCCCAGTGCCTGCCGCGATTTTGCGGTGTGTTTTGCCCGCGAACACGGGCATTTGTACCGGCTGGACGAAATGCGCGCGGGCACGGCGGTGCACTTGCTGCAACGTTGTGATGCGCTGCGCCGCCCGGCGCGTTTTGAAGCCATGCTGCTGGCGGCGGCCTGCGACCATCTCGGGCGCGGCGGCGTGGCGGCGGACGCGCAATGGACGGTTGCCGAACGTTGGCGGCAGGTGCTCGCGGCGGTGCGCGCGGTCGATGCCGGGGCGCTGGCGCGTGCCTATCAAGACCGCCCGCAGGCGATTGCCGAAGTGGTGCTGGCAGAGCGTGTGCGCGCTGCGCGCGCCGTCCTTCACCCGCCAGCGGCGGCGGTGCGATAATACGCCGGAGTGTTTTTGGGGCAGCAAGCCTGTGTTGAAGAGTGTGCCGTGTTCATGAAAGGTTCTGAATCCACTGCCGGGCGCGTTTTGATTACCGGCGCGGGCGGCTTTATTGGCAGCCGGTTGTGGCGCGTGTTTTCCCAGCGTCGCGGGCTGGTGTGCCGTGGCATGTTGCACACGGAAGACAACGGCGGGCGTCCGATGCGGCGCTTTTCCGAGACCGTGGTCGCCGATTTGCTCGACGAGGCGGCGCTGACGCGCGCTTGCGACGGCGTCGACGCCATCATCCACTGTGCGGGGCCGGCGCCGTTTTTCGACGAAGACGACGGCGTCACCGTACACCGGCGTATGGATGAACATCTGGAAGGCACGCGCAAGTTGCTCAACGCAGCGGTGGCGTGTGGCGTCGAACGCTTCATCCATCTTTCCAGCGTGCGCGCGGCGGGGCGTCCGGGTTTGCTGGTCGCCGATGAAAGCTGGGTGGCCGCGCCCGACAGCCTGTTTGGGCAAGGCAAGTTGAGCATCGAACATCAAGTGCTGACCACTGCCCGCAGCACCGGCATGGCAGCGGTCAACCTGCGCCTGGCGCCGGTCTATGGTCACGGCTGTGGCGGCGATATTGGCTGGCTGATTGACGCCGTGCGCGCCGGCTGGATGCCGCCGCTGCCTGAGACCCACGGGCGGCACAGCATCGTTCATGTCTCGGACGTAATCGACGCCGTCTATACCGTGCTCACCGATGCCCGCGCCTACGGCAAAACCTACATCGTCACCCACGGCGTTGCGCATTCCGGCGCGGAAATTTTTGACGCCGTGCGCGCCACGCTGGGGCGCAAACCGGCGCGCTGGCGGGTGTCAGAGCGCTGGTTGCATCGGGCCGGGCGCTGGGGCGACGGGCTGCAACGGCTGCTGCGTCAGCCCATGCCGCTCAATTCCGAACTGGTCAATCGTCTGCTGGAAGTCGAATGCTATTCGGCGGCGCGCATCCGCGCCGAACTGGGCTGGGAAGCGCGTGTCGGGCTGACGACCGGGTTGCGTGACTGTATTCGCACCCGCGCGGGCGCAAAAGCGCGCGAAAACAAGGGCGCTGGCGTACAATAGGCGGTTTCCCGGCAAAACCGGCGCGCGGCTGCGCGCGCGGTGGGTTGTAATGAAAGTATTTGTTTTTTCAGGCAATTGGCGCACGCTTGCCATCACCTGCTTTGATTTGCTGGTGGTGGTGCTGGCGTGGCTTGCCGCCTTTGCGTTGCGTTTTAACGGCGACATTCCGTCCGCCTATGAGGCGCAGATGCTCTCGGGTGGCGCGCTGCTGCTGGCGGGCGAATTGCTGGTGTTTCGCTTTTGTGGTCTGTATCGCGGGCTGTGGCGCTTTGCCAGCCTGCCGGATTTGGTGCGCATTTTGCGCGCTGCCGGCATCAGCGCGGTGATGATTGCGGTCGCCGCCGTGCTGCTGGGGGTGCAGCCGTCGCTGCCGCGTGAAGTCTGGCTGGTGTATCCGGTGTTGCTGGTGCTGGGCATGAGTGGCGGGCGGCTGACGCTGCGCCTGTACCGCGAACGGCGCGAACTGGGCGAAGTTGCCCGCATGGGCACGCCGGTGTTCGTCATTGGCACCGACCGCAACGCCGCGCACCTGATTCAGCAACTGCGCCATTCGCGCGAGTGGCGCATCGTCGGTCTGCTAAGCGCCACCGGCGCCGAAGTGCGCAACCGCGAACTGTTGGGTGTGCGCGTGCTCGGCCCCTACCATGAAATTGCCCACTGGGCGCGGGCGCTGGACGTGCACGACACCATCATCATCGACGGGCGCATCAACGGCCAGATTCGCCGCCACATCGCCGACCTCTGTCTGCAAGCCAACATCCGGATGTTCGCGCCGCCGCCGATGAGCGAAGTGCTCTCGCGCGCGGCGGTTGCCGCCTCGCTGCGCCGTCTGCAACTGGAAGACCTGCTTGGGCGCGAAGCGGTGAAAATTGATTCTTCGCGCATTGGCGAGATGATTGCCGGGCGCGTGGTGATGGTCACCGGCGCCGGTGGTTCGATTGGTTCGGAACTGTGCCGCCAGATTGCCAGCTTTGGCCCGGCGCGCATCATTGCCTTCGAGCTGAACGAATTTGCCCTGTACACGCTGCGCGAAGAGTTTGCCGAACACTTCCCCGCCGCCAACCTGACTGCCATCGCGGGCGACGTAAAAGATGCCGTGCGCGTGGCCGAAGTGCTGGAACGTTTCGCCCCCTCGGTGCTGTTTCACGCCGCCGCCTACAAGCATGTGCCGCTGATGGAAGAGAGCAACGCCTGGCAGGCGGTGCGCAACAACGCGCTGGGCACGCTGGTGGTGGCAGAGGCGGCGCTGCGCTGCGAGGTAGAGCGCTTCGTGCTGGTTTCCACCGACAAGGCGGTCAACCCCACCAACGTCATGGGCGCGAGCAAGCGCCTTGCCGAATTGCTCTGCCAGTATCTGCATGGCGCGCGCACCGCGCGGCAAAAAACGCGCTTTGAAGTGGTGCGCTTTGGCAACGTGCTGGGCAGCGCCGGCAGCGTGGTGCCGAAATTCCTGCGCCAGATTGAACGCGGCGGGCCGGTGACGGTTACCCACCCGGAAATCACGCGCTTTTTCATGGTCACGCACGAGGCCGTGCAACTGGTGATGCAGGCGGCGACGATGGGCGAGGGCGGCGAGATTTTCGTGCTCGACATGGGCGAGCCGGTGCGCGTGCAGGATTTGGCGCGCGACATGATTCGCCTCTCTGGTCACACGGAAGACGAAATTCCGATCGTTTTCAGCGGTCTGCGCCCGGGCGAAAAACTCTACGAAGAAGTGCTTGCCGACAGCGAAAAGACCCTGCCCACCTATCACGAAAAACTGCGCATTGCGCGCACGCCGCTGCCCGAAGGCTTTGATTTGACCGAACTGCGCCGCTGGCTGCAAGTGGGGCAAGCGCGCGGTGACGATGAAGTGCGCCGCGACCTGCGCCGCTGGGTGGCGGAATACCAGCCCTACAACCCGCCTCGCCCCGCGCTGGTGCAGGCAGCCAAACCCGCCCGCAGCGCGGGCGCGGGCAACTGACGGGGCGCGCGGCGTGGCACGGTACGCGATTGGCGACGTTCAGGGCTGTTACGACGAACTGCTGGCCTTGCTCGACAAGCTGAAGTTCGACCCGGCGCAAGACCGCCTCTGGTTCGTGGGCGATTTGGTCAACCGGGGGCCAAAATCGCTCAGCACGCTGCGCTTTATCCGCAATCTGGGCGAAGCCGCCGTCACCGTACTGGGCAATCACGATATTTATCTGCTGCGTCTGGCCTGCGAAGGCGAGGGCGACTTCATCCGCAAACGCCGCGACACCCTGCAAGTGGTGCTGGATGCGCCCGACCGCGACGGCATCCTCGACTGGCTGCGCAGCCGCCCGCTGCTGCATGTGGAAGACGATTTTGTGCTGGTGCACGCCGGTCTGCTGCCGGTATGGACGGTGCCGCAAGCTGCCGCGCTGGCGCACGAAGCGCACGCGGCGCTGGCGGGCGACGAATGGCGCGCAGTGCTGGCGCAACTGTGGGGTAACCAGCCGGTGAATTGGGATGACACGCTCACCGGCATCGATCGGCTGCGCGTGGTGGTCAATGCGCTCACCCGCCTGCGCCTGTGCAACCGCAATGGCGACATGGAGTTCGACACCAAAGGCCCGCCGGAAGCCGCGCCCGATGGCTACATGCCGTGGTTTGCGCACCCGTGGCGCGCGTCGTTTGAATACACCATCGTCTTTGGTCACTGGTCGGCGCTGGGGCTGCGCGTGGAACCGGGGCTGATTGCGCTCGATACCGGCTGTGTGTGGGGCGAGAAACTCACCGCCGTGCGGCTGGAAGACCGCGCCGTCTTTCAGGTAAAAGCCAGCCGGCGCGGATAAAGGGGGCGCGATGGGTCAGACAGTCGCCATTTTGCTGTGCAGCTTTCAGGGCGAGCGCTGGCTGCCCGAACAACTGGAATCCTTGCGCGCACAAACGCATGGCGACTGGACGCTGACCGTATCGGACGATGGTTCGACAGACGCCACCGCGCAAATCGTGCGCGACTTTGCCGCGCGCGTGCCGCAGCCGGTGCGCCTTACGCAAGGGCCGCAGCGCGGGCACGCCGCCAATTTTCTGGCGCTCACCCTCGCCTGCGATGCGCCCGCGCCGTATTACGCCTGGTGCGATCAGGACGACGTTTGGTATCCCGACCATCTGGCGCGCGCGCTCGATGCGCTGCGCGCGCAGGATGCCGCCCGTCCGGCGCTGTATTGCAGCCGCACACGCTGGGTGAGCGAAGACGGGCAAACAATGGGCTTGTCGCCCGACTGGCAGCGCCCGGCGGGCTTTCGCCACGCGCTGGCGCAATGTCTGGCCGGTGGCAACACCATGGTGTTCAACGAAGCCGCGCGGCAATTGCTGCTGCGCACGGGCGCGGCGGAAGTCTCGTCGCACGACTGGTGGCTGTACCTGCTGGTGACCGGCTGCGGCGGGCAACTGGTGTTTGACCGCACGCCCGGTCTGGATTACCGCCAGCATCCGCACAACCTGATGGGGCACAACCGTGGCTGGCGGGCGCAATGGGCGCGGGCGCGCAAATTGCTGCAAGGCGAATACGGGCGCTGGGTGGTGGAAAACCTGCACGCGCTGCATACACGCGCGCGCGACTGGCTCACCGCCGAAAACGCCCGCCTGCTCGATGCCGCGCGGCAGTGGCAATCGCCCTCGCTGCGCGCGCGCTGGCAGGGCTGGCGGCAAAGCGGCGCCTACCGGCAAACCGCACTGGGTCAACTTGGGCTGCTGTTTGCGGTACTCTCGGGCAGTTTTTCGCAAACGACGCGGGGCGAACATGGCTAAGCACAGTCTCGTCGACAAGGCATGGCGCTATTTGCGCAATCACGGTGTGCGTGAGGCACTCGTGCGTGCGCGCAACGAATTGCGCCGCCGCGCGCTGGCGCGTCGCCACGCCCGCACGCCGCAGGTGCGCTGGCCGGATGCGTTTGACTGGGCGGGCTGGTCGGCGGCGCTGGCGGACGCAGAAGTGCGGCTGGTGATTTTCGACGTGTTCGACACCTTGCTGTGCCGCCCGCTGCTTGATCCGGAAGCCATCAAGGAATTGGTCGCGCGCCGCCTGAATTGCCCGCAGTATGCCGAACGCCGCCGCGCCGCCGAACTTGATGCGCGCCGCCGTGCCGGTGCGCGCGATGTGACGCTGGCGGAAATTTGCCGCACCTACGTGGAACTGTACGGCGACGCGGATGGTGACGCAGCCACGCTGCAAAACGAAGAACAAACCGTGGAGCGCGCGCTGGTGCGTGCCCGCAAAGCCTTTGCCGGTCTGCCCGCGCAGGCGCGCATGGTGGGCAAACGGGTGGTGCTGGCCAGCGACATGTTCCTGAGCGAACACGAAATCCGCGCCATGCTGCTGGACGCCGGCATCACGGCCTTTGACCGCCTCTATGTCTCGTCCGAATGCGGCGTGCGCAAGGAAAGCGGCGAATTGTTCCGCCACATTCTCGCCGAAGAAGGCGTACCGGCAGCGGCAGCCGTGATGCTGGGCGACAATCCGGTCTCTGATCAGAGCGTGCCGCAAGGCTTGGGGCTG
>JAFZMK010000145.1 GCA_017553285.1 Rhodocyclaceae bacterium | reverse complement strand
GGATGTTCGGCAAACAGGTTCGCCAGCGCGTGATTGTCCGGCGCAGCCCAGAGGATGGCATCCGGCGGGTCGGCGACGATGCGTTCCAAATCAGGGCGCGCAAGGCCAGATTCGGGCAGATAGTTCGTCCAGCCCGCGCGCGTCAAAATGCCGTCTTCAAAGGTATCGCGCCCGGTGCCGATGCCGTTGGCGCCCAACAGCAACAGGCGGCGCGGCGTGGCAGGCGCGGGCAAAAAGGGCACGGGCGGCGTGGCGCGCTCGGACGGCAGGCCGAGCAAGGCAAGCAGACGTTGTTCGTATTGCTGGATTTCGTCCGGCGTGGTGGGCAGCGGCAAGATTTCCACGCGATAGCCTAGCGCAGCAAGGCGCTGGCGCGTTTGCATGGCGTTGTATTCGCCGGTGATGATCAAATCAGGCTGCAAGCGGACGACTTGTTCCAGCGAACCATCGTGCCAGGGCCAGTCGCCCTGCATCGGGTCGGACGGAAAACGGCGGTGCATCGGCGAGAGCGCGGCGACCTGCGCACGGGGCGCGTGCAGCATCAACATGCGGTCGGTGCACAAATCCAGCGAGACGACGCGCGCGGGCGCATTCGGCATCGCGGCGGCGGCGGTGCAAAACAACAAGGTAAAAAACAGAAAAACGATGCCTCGCATGATTCAGAAAAAGCTGCCGGCGCGAGTGCGCCCCACCCGCGCCGGCAGAAAAACCCACGCGCTTAGCGCGGGGTATAACGGATGCCTACGAAGGCATTGATGCCCGGCGTGCCGTAGCCGCGCGCCAGTTCATAGTGCTTGTCAAAGACGTTGTTGACGCGCGCTTCAAGCGCCAACGTTTTGCTGAAGGCATAGCGGGCGGTGAGGTTCACCAGCCCGTAGCCGCCCATGCGGTCGGTTTCATAATTGTTATTGTAACGCGAGCTGGCCAGCACCCATTCCACGCCGGTATCCAGCGCGCCCCAGTTGCGGGTCACGTCGGTGCGCAAGGTGTTGCGCGCGCGCCGTCCAAGGCGCATACCGGTGTCGCTATCGGTGGCATCCAGCCAGTCATAGGCGGCGTGCAGTTTCCAGTCGCCCAGCACGGTGCCGTATTCCACCGTCACCCCTTGCAGGCGGGCGCGCGAGACGTTCATGTATTTGTAGGTGTCGGCGTCCCAGTCAATCATGTTGCGCACGCGGTTGCGGTAGAGCGTAATCGATGCGTTTTGCGCACCCGCTTCCCACAGCAGCGCGAGTTCGGCGTTGGTCGCTTCTTCCGGATTGAGGTTTTCGTTACCCGACCACGAATCGAACAACTGGTACAGCGAAGGTGCCTTGAAGGCGGTGCCGTAGCTGGCGCGCGCGCGCAGCGTCGGCGCAAATTGCAGGCCGTAGGCCACGCCGTAGGTGGATTGACCGCCGAAGCGGGAATGATTGTCGTGACGCGCGCTCACCTGCCAGTGGTGCGCGCCCACGCCGTTTTCCCAGATGGCGAAGACGCCACGGTTGCTGGCTTCGTTGTCGATGGTGAAGCTCTCGATGGGCTGCGCTTCCTGCGCCAGCCGTTCCGCACCCAGCGCCAGCCGCCCCCAGCCGGGCAAGGTGAAATCGTTCTGCCAGCTCAACAGCGTGTTTTTCGTCTCCAACAGGCTGCCTTCGGGCGACCATTCGCCGAAGTTCTTCTGCCAGTCTGTGGTTTGCCCATAGCGCAGCGTGCTATCCCACCAGTTCGTAATCGCATCCTTGGCGAACAACTGCCACTGCGTGCTGTGGAAATCCATGCGGCTGTCAAAATCGCTCTCGGCAGGCGTCATGCCGCTGTCGTAATGCGCGCGGCCTTCGTTGCGGCGGTAAATCAGCCCCAGTTCGTGCCCTTTCGCGGGCAGGAAGGAAACCGACAGCGCACCGGCCGTGTTGCGATACGCATCTTTATCCGCATCTTTGTTGATTGCGTTGGTTTGCGCGGAAATGCCGCGCGTGCGGTCATGGCTGGCTTCCGCCCGCAGACGCCAGAATTCGTTGCCGCCAGAAACCCCCGCGCTGGCCTGCCAGGTGCTTTGCGTGCCAAAACCCAGGAACGCATCCGCCTGCAAACCCGGCGCACCACGGCGGGTGAAAATCTGGATCACGCCGCCGATGGCGTCCGCCCCATACAGCGTGGAAGCCGGGCCGCGCACGATTTCGATGCGCTCGACGTTTTCCAGCGGCAGCAAATACAGCGGCGAGCCGGAAAGGTCCAGCGAATTGATCGGCAAGCCATCAATCAGCACCTTGGTCTGGTCAGGGCGCGCGCCGCGCACATAGAGGCTCGCCTGCGTGCCGGGGCCGCCGCTGCGCGACATCTGGATGCCTGGCTGGCGCGAGAGCAGGTCGACCAAGGTATCGGCGCCGTTGTTTTCGATTTGCGCGCGGTCGATGACGGTCACATCCGCCAGTGTTTCCGTGATGCGCGATTCCATGCGCGAGGCGGTCACCACCACCGGTGCCAGCGTAGCATCCTGCGCCACGGCCACAGAACAACAAAACAGGGGCAGCAGACCGAGCGTCTGCCGACAAGAAGGGTGCGACATGGTATGGAACTCCTTTCTCCGGCAAGCGTCCCCGCCGCCGAACAAACGTTGCGAAACGCACCAGCGGGACAAGAAGAAAGGATTCAGACGGGCAAATACCCTGCCAGCGACCCCGTGGCGCAAACACTTGCCAGCAGGCCGGTATCCGGGCTTGCAAGACTTGACGCATCGCCTTCCCAAACACGTTCGTTCAGTGGCGTTTTGATGCGCCCGCACTTGCCAACCGTTGCGGGGGCAGCAGCGGAATTGCCGTAAGGCACGGCGCACCGCTTTCCCGTTTAACCGCGCCTCCAGAACGGCGTGCGCGGCACCTGTAGCGGAGGCGGATTGTAACACATGGAAACGACAAGGCAAGATGTATAAATTAGTTTGAAAACAAACACTTGTAATACATTCGGCAAACGCGCTAGACTTCCCGCCCACGTTGATTGGGAAAGGGAATCCGGTGCAACGCCGGGACTGCCCCCGCAACTGTAACCGGCAAGCGCGCCGCCCATCGCGCCACTGAACGCAAGCGTTCGGGAAGGCGGCGGCGGGCGATTGAGCCGGAAGTCAGGAAACCTGCCCACAACCTCTGCTTGTTCTTCCGGGCGGGGCGCACCGGATGGCGACCAGGCTGTGCAGCCATGCGGCATTTTCCCCGTCGCGGCGCTGCCTGCGCGCCGCGTCCTGCTCCGCCCGGTTCATCTTCCGGAGACTGCCGCCGTGCCACACAACGATTCCCGTCATTGTTCCCTACCTGATGCCACCGAACTTGCCGCCTGGCAGGTTATCCGCCGCAATGGCGACATCGTGCCCTTCCAGCCCGAAAAAATCCGCATCGCGCTCTCCAAGGCGTTTCATGCCGTCGAAGGCGCGCAAAGCGCCGCCAGCCCGCGCGTGCATGAGCTGATTAGCACGCTCACCGCCAACGCCGTGCGCGCCATCACCCGCCGTCTGCCCGATGGCGGTACGGTGCATATTGAAGACATTCAGGATCAGGTCGAACTGGCGCTGATGCGCGCAGGCAGTCACGAAGTGGCACGCGCCTATGTGCTCTACCGCGAACGCCACGCCGCCGAGCGCGCCGCGCAGGCCGAAGCGCCCGCCGCGCAGCAAGCCGCTGCCAGCATTCATTTCATGGATGAACACGGCGTGCGCCAGCCGCTGCGCGAAGACGCCCTGCGCGCGCGCATCCTGCCCGCCTGCGAAGGGCTGGCGGCGGCGGATGCCGAGCGCCTGCTGCAACAGGTGTTGCCCAATCTGTATGACGGCATACCGCTGGCCGAAGTCGAGCAAGCGCTGATTCTCGCCGCCCGTGGTTTGATTGAAGTCGACCCCGATTACGACCGCGCCGCCGCCCGCCTGCTACTGCAACGGCTTGCCCGCGAAGCGATGGGGCGCGTCTGCCTGCCTGCCGATTTTCCCGCCGCGCAAGCCGAATATTTCCCGCGCTACATTCAGCAAGGCATTGAAGCCGGTCTGCTCGATGCCCGTCTGGGCGAATTTGACCTCGCGCGTCTGGCGCAGGTGCTGGACTGCGCGCACGACGAACAATTCACCTTCCTCGGCCTGCAAACCCTCTACGACCGCTATTTCCTGCACCTCGAAGGGCGGCGCATCGAATTGCCGCAGATGTTTTTCATGCGCGTTGCGATGGGGCTGGCGCTCAACGAAATCGACCGCGAAGCGCGCGCCGAAGAGTTTTACGCCCTGCTCGCCTCGTTCCATTTCATGAGTTCCACGCCCACGCTGTTCAACAGCGGCACGCGCTTCTCGCAGCTTTCTTCGTGCTATCTCACCACCGTGCGCGACGATCTGGACAGCATCTTTCAGGCCGTCAAGGAAAACGCCCTGCTGCAAAAATACGCCGGCGGGCTGGGCAACGACTGGACACCCGTGCGCGCGCTGGGCAGCCACATTCGCGGCACCAATGGCGAAAGTCAGGGCGTCATCCCCTTCCTCAAAGTAGTCAACGACACCGCCGTCGCCGTCAACCAGGGCGGCAAGCGCAAAGGCGCGGTGTGCGCCTTTCTCGAAACCTGGCATCTGGATATTGAAGACTTTCTGGAACTGCGCAAAAACACCGGTGACGAGCGCCGCCGCACGCACGACATGAACACCGCCAACTGGGTGCCGGACCTTTTCATGCGCCGCGTCTTTGCCAATGAAGAATGGACGCTGTTTTCGCCCAACGACGTGCCGCACCTGCACGACCTCTACGGCACGGACTTTGACGCCGCCTACCGGGAATGCGAAGCGCGCGCCGAGCGTGGCGAAATCAAGCTCTTCCGCAAAATTCCCGCCGTGCAACTGTGGCGCAAGATGCTCACCATGCTCTTTGAGACCGGTCACCCCTGGATTACCTTCAAAGACCCCTGCAACCTGCGCAGCCCGCAGCAGCACGTCGGCGTCGTGCACTCATCGAACCTGTGCACCGAAATCACCCTCAACACTTCCGATGAGGAAACCGCCGTGTGCAATCTCGGCTCGGTCAACCTCGTCGCCCACCTCAAGGATGGCGCGCTGGACACCGAAAAACTCGCCCGCACCATCCGCACCGCCGTGCGGATGCTCGACAACGTCATCGACATCAACTATTACGCCACCCCCAAAGCGCGCCGCGCCAACCTGCGCCACCGCGCCATCGGGCTGGGCATGATGGGCTTTTCCGACTGCCTGCACGCGCTCAAGATTCCCTACGCCTCGCCCGAAGCCGTCGAATTTGCCGACCAATCCGCCGAACTGCTCTGCTGGCACGCCTACTGGGCCAGCGCCGAGCTTGCCGCCGAACGCGGCAGCTACGCCAGTTATGACGGCAGCCTGTGGTCGCGCGGCGAACTGCCGCCGGATACCCTCGAGCGTCTGGCAAACGCCCGCGACGCAGAACACCTGCAACTCGACCGCAGCGCCCGTCTGGACTGGAACACCCTGCGCAGCCACATCGCCCGCCACGGAATGCGCAATTCCAACTGTGTCGCCATCGCCCCCACCGCCACCATCGCCAACATCGTCGGCGTCAGCGCCAGCATCGAGCCGGACTATCAAAACCTCTACGTCAAATCCAACCTCTCGGGCGAATTCACCATCACCAACCCCTGGCTGGTGCGCGAACTCAAGGCGCTGGGGCTGTGGGACGAAGTCATGGTCGCCGACCTCAAATACTACGACGGCTCGCTGGCCAACATCGAACGCATCCCCGAAGAGCTGCGCCGCCGCTACGCCACCGCCTTTGAAATCGACCCGCGCTGGCTGATTGAAGCCGCCGCCCGTCGGCAAAAATGGATTGACCAGGCGCAATCGCTCAACCTCTATCTGGCCGAAGCCTCCGGTCGCAAGCTCGACGAACTCTATCGTCTGGCATGGACGCGCGGGCTGAAAACCACCTACTACCTGCGCACGCTCGGTGCCAGTCAGGCGGAAAAAACCTCCACGCCGGTTGCCGCCGCCGCCGCGCCCAAGTTCTGTTCCATCGACAACCCCGATTGTGAAGCCTGCCAATGAACGCCACTTTTTTTGACGACTGGGACGCCGCCCCCGCTCCCGCCCCTGCCGCCGCGCAAGCGGGCGGTGCCGCACTCGCGCCGGTGCGCGCGGACGACAAACGGGTCATCGGCGGCAAGGCCGACATCAACCAGCTCGCCCCCTTCAAATACCCGTGGGCATGGGAATTTTTCCTCAACGCCAACCGCAACCACTGGACGCCGCTGGAAATCTCCATGGCGCAGGACGTGCACGACTATCACCGCACCCTCACCGCCGCCGAGCGCCACGTGTTTGAAAACGTACTGGCCTATCTCACCACTTCCGACATCCTCGCCATGCGCAACATCGGGCTGGCGGTGATGGAAAAGATGAGCGCGCCCGAACTGCAAATCTATCAGGCGCGGCAAGTCTATGAAGAAGCCCTGCACACCTGGACCTACCAGCACTGCATCGAATCCATCGGCCTGGAACAGAGCGAAATTTACAACCGCTACCGCGTCGTGCCCGCCATTTACGGCAAGATTGCGCTCGCCAACCAGCGGCTGGCGCGCATCCTGCATTCCGACCTTGATTTGTCCAACCGCGACACCCTGCACGAATTTGCGCTGTCCTACTTCTTCTTCGCCGCCATTTTTGAAGGCTGCTGGTTCTACAACGGCTTCACCCCCATTTTCGCCCTGCAACGGCGCGGCCTCATGAAAGGCACCGCCGAACAACTGCAATACATCATGCGCGACGAAGTGCTGCACTGCTCCTTCGGCATCCGCGTGGTGCGCGAACTGCTGCACGAAGAAAACCTCACGCTCGACCCCGCCGCCGTCCGCCAACTGTGGCAAGAAGCCGAAGCTGCCGAATCGGCCTACGCCCACTACATCCTGCAAACGCCCATTCTCGGCTACAACGCCGATTTGCATCTGGCGCAATTTCGCTTCATCGCCAACCGCCGCGCGCGGCAAATGGGCTTGGAAGACCCCTTCCCCGGCGCCGAAAACGCCCTACCCTGGCTGGACGAACAAGCCAACTTGCGCAAAGAGAAAAATTTCTTTGAAACCCGCGTCACCGAATACCAGACCGGCGCTGCCTTGCAGTGGGATTGACGCACCCCGGCGGCGCGCCCATCACGCCCGCGCCGCCGCCAAGATGGGCACAAGCGGCAACAAACTGGCGTATTACAATATGGCATAACAAATCAGGGAGACTATCCAATGCACCGGCTAACCATCAACATGACAGACCAGCAACACCAAAACCTGAAAGCATTGGCTGCGGAGCAAGGAAAGACCGTCAAACAATACACGCTGGAATGTTTGTTCCCTGATGACGCAGAAGAAGCGGCATGGCAAGAACTGAAAGCCTTGCTGCTCGCCCGCATCCGTTCCGGACTGGCGGGAAATATATCCTCCAAGAGCATTGATGACATTATCAATGAGGAGTTTGGCGAGGAGCTTCCGTGACTGCCTACGTTTTCACTGACGAGGCAGAAACGGACATGCGCGGTATCGCCCGCTACACACGCAAGGTATGGGGATCGACGCAGGGTCGCCGTTATATCGCCAAGCTGAAGCAGGGCATCGCTGCGCTTGTTGATGGGAGCACGCCATTCAGGGACATGGGCAGAATTTGTCCGGGGCTACGAATGGTGCACTGTGAGCATCATTATGTCTTCTGCGTGGTGCGCGAAAACGAAGCGGCGGTGGTTGTGGCTGTTTTGCATGAACGCATGGATTTCTTGGCTCGCCTGTCAGTCCGGCTTGGTGCAACAAGTCGGCATTGATTGTGCCCGCTTGCGAACCAGCGCCTTGAGCTGCATCGCGTTTGTCGTTCTCATAGCAGCACTTCCAGATAATTGCGGATTTTCTTTTCCACGCCGAGGGTGCGGGCGTAGCGCAGCAGTTTCTGCACATCCTTGTCGCGGC
>JAFZMK010000015.1 GCA_017553285.1 Rhodocyclaceae bacterium | reverse complement strand
CAGTATGCCCCCGCCCCTGTCTGTTCAAACGATGAAATAAACGTGATGAAGTGCCGCTTTTCGTGTTTCAGCAAACCGCCTGCGCGCGCAGCATCCGCCGCTGCCATCGGTTTTCCCGCCACCGCCGTACCGCTCGCGCCCTCGTCCACGTGCCATAAAAAAGCGCCCCTTACGGGGCGCTTTGTGTTGGGGGGTGTGAGAAACATCAGAAGCGGTTCGCCCGCCGCCGAGCCGCCTCAAGGCGGGCGCGGCCCCCTCGGGGGGCAGCGAATGACAGACGCGCGAAGCGCGGCTGGCGTGAGCGTGGGGGTCAAAAACGGTATTGCACCTCCACATTCGCACTCGCGCCACGACGTTTTCCGGCGTAGCCGGTCACGCCCACGCGGGTGCTGAGGTTGTGTGTGTTCTGGAAGCTGAGGCCGGCATCAAGCACGGCGCTGTTGCCTTTCATCGTCGGCGCG
The DNA here is from genome assembly GCA_017553285.1 of Rhodocyclaceae bacterium. GTDB lineage: Bacteria > Pseudomonadota > Gammaproteobacteria > Burkholderiales > Rhodocyclaceae > JAFZMK01. The sequence goes on along the minus strand of JAFZMK010000015.1, from coordinate 1,628 downwards.
GGCACGTCCAGCGAATAGGCGGTGGCGCGGGCGGTGCCGTCGAATTCGCGCTCCCATGCGGCGCCTGCGTAGAGGCTGGCGGTGTCGTTGACCTGCCAGTCGGCTTTTGCGCCTACGCGGGTGCGGCGGGATTTCACCGCGTCGAAATGGTACGGGTCCAGCGCCACGGTGGCATCTTTGCCGTCCATGTGCGTGTACAAATACTGCCCATAAACCTCCACCTGCGTGCGCGTGCCCGCCTGCCAGCGATAGCCCGCGCCGACGTGTGCGCCGAGGTAGGGCGTATGGATGTCGTAGTGCGCGCGCATACCCGTGGCGGCGTCGCGCAAATCGTCGCTGTGCCAGTTGCTCTGGATGCGACCGGCGCGCAGCGCGCCCTCAACGAACGGCGCACCGCGCTCATTGCCGGGCAACTGCGCCCGCGCCATTACGCCCGCGCCGTAGTAGGACGCATCACCCTTGCCGATGACGGTGCCGGTATCGAAGTCGTTGTGCGTGGTATGCCGCCCATCGCCGTATTCAAAGAAGATGCCCGAAAGCAACGCGCCTTTGGGCAGCGCCGTATAGCGCGCCACGCCCACCACTGCCGCGCCGCCCGAAGAATCGACGTGGGAACCCGAGATGGTGCGCACTTTTTGCACAGAGACATTCGCGATGGGGATGACAACGGTTTGCGGCAACGCCACGACTTGCTCTGCGGCTTGCGCGCTGCCTTGTGCCGAAATCTTGTTGGCTTGCACTTCGCCGTTGGCGCGTAGCCCGCCTTCATCAGCCCTTATTTGGCCGCCTTCAGCCGTCACGTCTCCGGCTTGCGGCGCATCGTCTTTGCCCAAAGCGCGCTGGAGCATCCGCGTAAAATTATTATTGCTCATCGGATCGCGCCCCAGCCCCTTGAATGCGTTCTTCCCAATCCCGCTCATCAGATTGCTCATCACATCCACCACACGATCCGCGCCCGCGACCAGCATTCCGGCGCTGGCGACGATACCTTCGGGGACAGACTTGGCTTGCGGATTCAGCGTGGGGCCGGACGGCGGCGTGTTGTTATCCGGCGTCGTGTTATCCGGCGTCGTGTTATCCGGCGTCGTGTTATCGCCGTTGCCATCATCCGGCGGATTGACCGGATTGACCGGATTGACCGGATTGACCGGATTGACCGGATTGACCGGATTGACTGGATTGACTGGATTGACTGGATTGACTGGATTGACCGGCTTGACTGGCTTCGGTGCCTGGGAGACGGTCGCCGTCAGCGCGGTATCGGTGTTTGCCAGCGTAAAGTCATAACCCAGCGAAAAGCCCTGTCTGCCGGGGACGGTCACTTTCTGGTAATCCGTGCCTTGCTCCAATCTCCCGTCGCTGGCGTTACGCAAACCGGCGTCGTTTTTCAGCAGCGTCACCACGTTGCCCATACTCAGCGGCTGCCCGCCGCCTGCCACCGCCACGCCCACATTCACGATGTTTCCGGCGGACGAAGAATCAAACATCGTGGGCGTGCCGCCGTTGATGGTCAGCATCGTATCCCCGTTCTGGATGCTAGCGGGCAGAACGAAATAGAGCTTGTTAAACCCTTCTATGCTGTGCAGGGTGATGCCCTTCGCCTCTACTTCCAGCGTGCCGCCATCGCT
>JAFZMK010000144.1 GCA_017553285.1 Rhodocyclaceae bacterium | reverse complement strand
TTTGTTGCCAATATTCTGCTGTGGAAAGAGGCGGGGTATTTCGATACGGCTTCCGAACTGAAACCGCTGCTGCATCTGTGGAGTTTGGGCATTGAGGAGCAGTTCTATCTGCTTTGGCCGCTGGTGCTGTGGCTGGTGTGGCGGCGGAAATTCAATGTTTTGAGCGTCATTGTTTTGCTGTTGGCGGTGTCGTTTGCCGCCAATCTGTACCGCATCGGGCGTGCGCCGACGGCGGTTTTTTATTCGCCGCACACCCGTTTCTGGGAGTTGCTGGCGGGTAGTTTGCTGGCGTGGCTGGTCGTAAACCGGAGTAGTGTGGCGGAGAACTTGCGCCAGAAGTGCGACTGCTTGCTGGCGCGGGTCATTTACCGCGAGGCACCCGTCAACGATGGGCGCACGCTGGATAATGTGCTCTCGGTTGCTGGTTTTGCTTTGCTGGTGTTCGGTTTCTGGAAGATTACTTCCGCCACGCCCTTCCCCGGGGCGTGGGCGGCAGTGCCCGTGGCGGGGGCGTTTTGCGTCATCGCTGCGGGGCAGCGGGCGTGGTTGAACCGCGTGCTGCTCGCAAACCGCGTGGCGGTGTTTTTTGGTCTGATCAGTTTCCCGCTGTATTTGTGGCACTGGCCGCTGCTGGCCTTTGCCCGCATCATCGAAGGCGGCACACCCGCGCGAAGCGTGCGCATTGCGGCGGTGTTGGCTGCGATTGTGCTGGCAACGCTGACCTGGCGCTTCATTGAGCGCCCGCTGCGCTTCGGCGGCAACGGCAAGACGAAGGCGATTGCGTTGGCGGCAGTCGTGGCGGCGCTGGGTTGCGTCGGTTATGCCACGTACCGCATGGGCGGATTGCCTGCGCGCGCAGCCCATCAACCGTTTCTCCTCGCACAACCAGAATGGAAACAACCAGAACGCTGGAATCTGGAGGTACACGACGCTTTTTGCGAACAACTGTTCGTCACCGGCGGCTTTAACCCAAATCACTGCCGCATCACACCCAACCAGCCCGACCCAACCATCGTGCTGATTGGCGATTCCACCGCTTGGCATTTCTTTCACGGCCTAGACAAACTCGCCCAGCAACACGGCGTCGGCGTGCTGGCGCTTAGTCAGGGCAGTTGCCCTGCTCATCTCGGTTTCATTACAAGGCTAGAGGATGCTGACACGTGTGTGCGAGCCACCAACAAGGCGCTGGAAGTAGCACTGAACAATTCCTCCGTCAAAACAGTAATCTTTACTCAATGGATTGGATACTGGCCAAAACCGGAAACCTTTCTCCACGACCCGCCGCCCGAGCATAACGATGCCGCTTACACGCGCTATATACAAGACAACCTGCGCCGCACCATCTCCGCCCTGCTCGCCCAAGGCAAGCGCATCGTCTACGTGATCAACAGCGCGGGGTTTTCGTTTAACCTGAAGACAGACTGCATCGCCCGCCGTTTCCGTCCTCCCAAGCGCGCCATTTGCGCCGATCCGCGCGAGGACTGGCTAGCCAACGTCGATGCGCGGCTACGCGCTGCCATCGACGGCGTGCTTGCCGAATTTCCGCAGGTGCGGCAATTCGACCTGGCTGGCGCAGTCTGCGACGAAGAACGCTGCTGGGCGATGAAAGACGGCAAACTGCTCTACCGCGACGAAGGGCATCTTTCCCACGACGGCTCCGAACTGGTCGCCGAAAAACTCTGGCAAGAAATGGTGATTCGCTAAGCGGCGCGCAGCATCACAGCGGCCAGTGCGTCCAGAAGTATGCACTGGCCAGCGCCAGCGCGGCGAGCATCGAGACCGCCGCCAACAAGCGCCAGCGCCCGCGCGAGCGGCGCAGTTGCTGTTGTTCGGCGGCCAGCCGTTCGCGTTCGGCGGCACGCGCGCTGTCTGCGGACAACAAGGCGCTGTGCAGCAGACGCGGCAGTTGCGGCAGTTGCTGCACCAAAGCAGGGGCTTCGGCGCGTAGATTACGCCAAGCAGCGCGCCAACCGAGTTGTTCGGCCATCCAGCGTTCCAGGAAGGGTTTAGCGGTCTTCCACAAGTCTAGGTCGGGGTCGAGCTGGCGACCCAGCCCTTCAATGTTGAGCAGCGTTTTTTGCAGCAGCACAAGCTGAGGCTGCACTTCCATTTCAAAGCGCCGCGCAGTCTGAAAGAGACGCAGCAGCGTTTTGCCGAAGGAAATATCTTTTAGCGGGCGGTCGAAAATTGGCTCGCACACGGTGCGGATGGCCGCTTCAAATTCATCTACGCGGGTGTGCGGCGGCACCCAGCCCGCTTCGATGTGCGCCTGCGCAACGCGGCGGTAATCACGCTGGAAGAAGGCGAGAAAGTTTTGCGCAAGGTATTGTTTATCCTCGTCATTGAGCGTGCCCATGATGCCGAAATCCAGCGCAATGTAGCGCCCGTCGTTATGCACGAGGATGTTGCCCGGGTGCATGTCGGCATGGAAAAAGCCAAAGCGAAACACCTGCGTGAAAAAGATTTCCACGCCGGCGCGGCTCAGACGGCGCAAATCCACACCGGCGGCACGCAGTTTTTCGGTATCCACCACGGGAATGCCGCTCATGCGCTCCATCACCATCACCGACGGGCCGCACCAGTCCCAATACACTTCGGGCACCAGCAGCAGGTCAGAATCCGCGAAGTTGCGCCGCAGTTGCGAACAGCTTGCCGCCTCTCGCATCAAGTCCAGCTCGTCACGCAGCGATTTGGCAAATTCCGCAACCACTTCGCGCGGTTTCAGCCGCCTGCCCTCGCGCCAGAGGCGTTCCAGCAGCACGGCGGCGCTTTCCATCAGGGCGATGTCGTGCTCAATGACCTGCTCGACACCCGGGCGCAAAATTTTCACCGCCACCTTGCGCCCGTCCGGCAAGGTGGCGAAATGCACCTGTGCCACCGAAGCCGAAGCCACCGGTTTTTTGTGGAAGCTGCTGAACACTTCTTCCACCGGCTTGCCATAAAAACGCTTCAACACGGCTTGCGCCTGTTTGGAAGAAAACGGCGGCACCTTGTCTTGCAAGCAGGCCAGTTCGTCCGCCAAGTCTGGTGCCAGCAAGTCGCGCCGCGTGGAGAGCATTTGCCCGAATTTGACGAAAATCGGCCCCAGCGATTCCAGTGCCAGACGCAAACGCACCGCGCGCGTCTCCTCCGACATGCGCCGCCAGAAGAACAACACACACCACAGCCGCCGCAGCGTGTGCGCGCGCATCACGTCCAGCACCATCCAGTCCAGCCCGAAACGGCAGGCGACCCAGCAAATTCGCAGCAAGCGGAAAATACGCATTCTGCCCGGCTCCTTATTTCGCCGCCCGCGAGGGGCAGCACGCCAAGCTGCGCGCCTTTGCCGATTTTTGCCCGGCGCAACAGGAGGATTCTGCTCTTGCCATGTTCTTCATCCGTTTGTTTGCAGGCGTTTTTCTGTGCCCTGCATATGCGCGGGTTCGCCGTGCTGTTCGCAAAACTGCGCCAGCATCCCTTCCAGCCGGAGCGCCATCTGCGCCGCGCTGCCGCGCCCGCCGTCAAGGATGACATCGGCCACTTCGCAATACAAGGGTTCGCGTTCGCGAAACAGGGTTTCAATGCGCGCGCGCGGATTGGGCACCTGCAACAGCGGGCGGGTGCGGTCGTGACGCAGACGCTCCCACAGCGCCCGGGGCGGCACCCGGAGATAGGCCACCAGACAGTGCTGCGCTAACTGCGCGCGATTTTCTTCGCGCACCACCATGCCGCCGCCCGTGGCCAGCACAACATCATTGCGTTGCACCAGTTCCGCCAGCAGACGGCTTTCGCGCACGCGAAAACCCGCCTCGCCTTCAATTTCAAACACCGTCGACACGCGCACGCCCAGACGTTCTTCCAGTTCCTGATCGCAGTCAATGAAGGTGCGCCCAATGCGGCGCGCCAGCTCGCGCCCCACCGTGGTCTTGCCCGCCCCCATCGGGCCGACCAACGCAATACAACGCCGCCCGTATGCAGCAGGCTGCACAACGGGCGGCGCGGGAAAGTCTGAAACTTGCTCAGACAACAGGACGTACTCTCTTCAGCAGAATCAACGCAAGGTCAGTTCGTCCGTCACGATACGCGGCGTGATGAAGATGAGCAGTTCCTTCTGGGAAGTGTCGGTGTGGCGATTCTTGAAGAGATTGCCCACCACCGGGATGTCACCCAGCAACGGCACTTTGTCGACCTTGTTGCTCTCTTCTTCTTCAAAGATGCCACCCAGCACCACGGTGCCACCGTTTTCCACCAGCACGTCGGAAGTCAGCCGGCGGGTGTCAATCGGCGGGTTATCCGTGCCCGCAATCATGCGGTTCCAGGCAACCTTGTCTTTCTTGATTTCCACGGTCATGGCAACACGGCCATCCGGCGTGATCTGCGGCTTCACCTTCAGCTCAAGCTCGGCCTTTTTGAATTCCACGGTCGCGCCATCAGTAGAGGTGGTGTTCAGATAGGGCACTTCTTCGCCTTGCGCGATGAGCGCTTCTTTCTGGTTGGCCGTCAGCACTTTCGGGCTGGAGAGGATGCGACCCCGACCATCGGATTCCAGTGCGCTCAGCTCCAGGCTCAGGAAGCGCGTCGCCGCAGTATTCCACAGCACCATGGAGAGCAGACCCGGCGCGCCAGAAGTGGAAGCCGGCAAATCGACGTTCGGCGTCACGGGAATGGCACTCGTTTGACCCGCAGTCGACATCGTCGAATCCAGCGAGCTGCCGATGGAGGCGCGACGAATCGGCGCACCATCGCGATAGCCGATAATCGTGCCACCGCTGGCGCCCACGCCAAGGCGAACGCCCAGATCGCGCGAGAATCCTTTGGTAGCCTCGACAATCCGCGCTTCGATCAGCACCTGTTGCGGCGGCAAGTCAATCTGCTGGAGCAGAAGGGCGATTTCTTCCAGCTTGGAGCCGATGTCGGTGACGAAGAGCTTGTTGGTCGCATCGTCGAAAGTCACGCTACCACGGTTGGACAGCGCCGTGCGCGAGGCAGCAATGCCATCGCCGCCACCAGTCTGCTTGCTGAGGAAGGCAGCAATTTCTTTCGCCTTGTGGTAATTGACCTGGAAGATCTGGGTGCGAACCGGCTCCAGATCATTTTTCGCGCGCATGGTTTCCAGTTGAACTTTCTCACGCTGAGCCAGTTCTTCCGCCGGCGCAATCCAGATCACGTTGCCATTCTTGCGCATGTCCAGACCCTTGGCTTGCAGGATGATGTCCAGCGCCTGATCCCAAGGCACGTCTTGCAGACGCAGCGTCAGGTTGCCCTGCACCGAGTCACTGGTGACGATGTTGAAGCCGGTAAAGTCGGCAATCACCTGCAACACGGCACGCACTTCCACGTCCTGGAAGTTCAGCGAAAGTTTTTCGCCGCCAAACTGACGGTTGCCCAGACCTTGCACGAGCTTGCTCGGATCTTCCTTGACCCGTTTGACTTCCAGCACGAACTGGTTGTCGCTCTGATAGGCGTTGTATTCCCACAGACCGGTCGGCTGCACGCGAATCTGGGTGTTTCTGCCCAGTTGATCCACGCGGAAGGAATTCACCGGCGTGGCGAAGTCCGCAACGTCAAAGGTGCGACGCAGCGTCTCCGGCAGCAGGGTGTTCGGGAAAACCACCGACAGACCACGACCATCGCGGCGCACGTCCACCGTGGTGTCCGGCGAAGAAAGCTGGACAATCACCTTGCCTTCGCCATTTTTGCCACGACGGAAGTTGACGTCTTCCACCGCCTTGCCCTGCACCATGCCCGCCGGTGCCTTGCTCACCACGCTGTTGGGGACAATCTGCGGACTGGGCACCATCGGCACCGTAGCCGTCTCACCCCCCAGCACGACCAGCAGGTCGTTGCCTTCGAGCTTGGTTTCATAGGCCATCAGGCGGCGGACGTTGAGCACCACACGGGTACGGTCGCCCACTTGCACGATGTTGGCCGTTTCCAGATTGCCCAGATTGATGGCTTGCTGGTTGCGACCAAGATGGTTGGACGTATTGGCGAAATCAAAGGCAATCCGCGCCGGCTGTGCCACGCTGAAACTGGGCGGCACTGCCGAGAGCGGCTGCGCCATGCGGATGCGCACAAACTGCTTGTCACCCTGAGGCGCGGCCTCCAGGCCGACAATACGGTTATCCTCGACCTGCTGGACCACAGTGGTCTGCACGGCACCAGACCCAGTCTGGGCGTTCACAGCAGGGATATACGCCGCCGACGACATCGAGAAGGCGGCAATGAGTGCTGCCAAGGTTTTGAATTTCATTTTGCTAACTCCTACCGCTGCTGCAACAACAATTGATTGGTTCGTTCTTCCCACTGCCCGTCCTGGTTCACCATTTCGCGCAGTGTGATGCTTTCTTCACTGATGGCTGTGACCAGCCCGTAATCCTGACCGATATAGTTGCCGACCTTGACCTGATACAGGCCATTGGAACCCGGCATCCCGGAGACCGAAACCAGTGCATGAACCGCGCCATGACGACGCATGATACCGACCATGTTCATCGATTCGAGCGGGAACGCTTCCAGCGGCTCTTTCGGGCGATTCTGATCCGGCGCACCGCCGGTTTGCATGCCGTCCTGTTCCGGCGTCATGCGAGAATCGCTAAAGGGGCTGACCGCTTCCGTTTCCGTGAACGCGACCGGCGGGAAATGCTTCAGGGGAGGAACCGGGGGCACATTCCCTTTCATGGACTCTGCCTCGCGATCCATCCATGCCTGCAAGTCCTCCTGTGCAAGAGAACAGCCGACAACCGGAAGCACGGCAAGCATTATCAATAGTGTTTTCTTCATCATTGCCTCACTTCACCTGCTGTGCTGCATCCGGATCAAGATAGCGATAGGTCACAGCCTTGCCATCCAGCGTCAGGGGCGCACCATCCTTGGTCTCCAGAACAATGTCGTTGATGGTGACAATGCGCGACATCTTCGCTACGTCGCCAACGAACATGCCAAGGTCGCCATAGGAACCGTTGCGAATCTGAATCTGAATCGGCAGTTCCGCATAGTATTCCTTGGACACTTCGTTGCTCGGCTTCCACAAATCGAACTGAAGCCCGCGACCAACACCAGCCTGGTTGACCTCGCTGAGCAGGCGCGCCATTTCGTCTTTTTTGGGCAACTGTTTGAGCAGTTGTTCCACCTGCCAGCGCACTTCGGCCAGTTGGCTCTTGTAGGTGTCCAGGTTGATGGCGAGCTGTTTCTTCTCTTTCCACACGTCACGCAACTGCATTTCCGTGGCTTCGAGTTTTTTCAGCTCTTCATCCTGGTCACGCCAGACAAACCAGCCAATCAGTGCTACGACGACCGCCGCAATCACGACATAGGTCGCGGCTTTCGGCGCAGCCGGCCACAGACCAGGCTCCGTGCCTTTCGTGGCGCGGAAATCGTCAACCAGACGACCCGCTGCGCTCACTTTTTCCGTATTTCTATCACGTCTGCTCATTTTTTATTCGCCTCCTGGTTGCCAGCTCCCTTGCCGTCGAGCGTAATGCGCAACGAAAACTGGGCAACCGGACGCCCTTTGTAGAGGGCACGTTTGATTTCCACCACTCGCGGCGAGGACAGATAAGGCGAAGCATCCAGTTTTTCCATCAACTGCGACACGCGGGAGTTGGATTGGGAATAGCCGGTCAGGGTTACGGTATTGCCTTTCTGCTCCACTTTGGTCAGGAAGATGCCTTCCGGCAAGTCCGTGGCCAGCGAGTTGAAAAGATGAACAATGGCACCGCGCGTGCTTTGCAGGTTTTCAATCACGCCTTTGTGACGCTGCAAACGCTCGATTTCCGCCTTGATGTTTTCAATCAGCTTGATCTGCTCTTCCAGCGAACTGATGCTGGTTTGCAGGAAACGGTTGCGCGACTCCTGATTGTCGATGCGCGCCTGCATAATCATGTAGCCGACAAAGCCAATCAGGGCGCCCACCAGCGCTGCCACGACGCAAAACACCGTAAACTGCTGCTTGAGGCGTGCACGTTTTTCTTCCCGGTGGGGAAGCAGGTTAATACGGATCATGCGTCAAACCTCCGGAGAGCCAGACCGCACGCCACCATCAGGGAAGGCGCGGCTGCCAGCAAATTATTGAAACGCACACCGCTCGCGAGCGACATGGAGGCAAACGGGTTGGCGACCACGGTCTCGACCTGCGAACCATCGTTTTTCTCCGTGCGCGCACGAATGGCATCGATCAGACCGGGCAACTGGGCGCAGCCGCCCGAGACCACGATGCGGTCGACTTCGTCGTAGTTCGTCGAGGTAAAGAAGAACTGCATCGCACGGGAAACTTCCATCGCCAGAAGATCGCAGAACGGACGCAGCACTTCCTGCTCGTAACCATCCGGCAACTGCCCGGAAACCTTGTCCGCTTCCGCTTCGTCCTGGCTCAGGCCGTAACGGTTGACAATTTCCTGCGTGAGCTGGTTGCCACCAATTTGCTGTTCGCGGAAATAAATCTGCTTGCCGTTTTGCAGGAAGGTGACCTTGGTGCCAGAGGCGCCAATATCCACCAGCGCGCTAATCCAGCTCTTGTCGCGGCCAAACAGCTTGCGGCTGACCAGACTGAAGGCAGATTCCATCGCGAAGGATTCGCTATCGACAATCACGGCATTGAGACCGCCAGCCTCAACCGCGTCGACAACGTTCTGCACCTTGTCTTTACGGGCAGCGGCAATCAGCACGTCCACATCTTGCGACGAAGCCGCCGAGGGACCCAGCACCTGGAAGTCCAGGTTCACTTCGTCGAGCGAGAACGGGATGATCTGCCCGGCTTCCGCTTCCGCCTGCGCTTCCATTTCAAACTCGCGCAGGTTGGCAGACAGCAGGATACGTTTGGTAATCACCTGCGAGCTGGGCAGCGCAACGGCTACGTCACGCGAACACCCGATGCGGCGCGCCATGCGATGAATGGCACCGCCCACCGCTTCGATGTCCGCGATGTTGCCGTCTACGACAGCGCCCCGAGGCATTGCTTCCACGGCAAAGCGCTCAACACGGTAACCACCGCCATCGCCAGACAGCTCGACCAGTTTGACCGAAGACGTTGAAATCTCCAGTCCCGCCAGCCGCCCGGACTTTGAACCACCAAAAATATTAACCACGGAGAATCCTTGTTCAGAAACAGCGAAAACATCCGGAAAGGGACGGTCGAATCCTATCAATAAACGCTACAAAGTGTAAAGTTAAATGTGAACCCGCCTCTCTTTTTCGTAGCAATTTTGCAGCCTGTAGTGCAGGCACAGCCACGTATAATCGCGTTTTCTGCCCTGCGAGCTGACCGCCGTGAAGCGTACCATATTGTATCTAATCTTGTTTTTTTTCACCGCCCTCGTTGTGGGCGCAGCGGGCGTTGCCGCCGCCATCTCCTACGCCTGGCCGCAACTTCCGTCGCTGGAAAGCCTGACAGACTACCGTCCGCGCATTCCGATGCGCGTCTACAGCGCCGAGGGCGTGCTGCTGGGCGAGTTCGGCGAGGAACGCCGTTCTGTTGTAGATATTTCACAGGTGCCCGAGGTGCTCAAGAAGGCCATCCTCGCCACCGAAGATGCCCGCTTCTACGAGCACCACGGCGTCGACCCGGTCGGCGTGCTGCGCGCTGCAATCAGCAACATCAGCTCGGGCGGGCGTGGTCAGGGCGCTTCCACCATCACCATGCAGGTAGCGCGCAACTTTTTCCTGTCGCGCGAACGCGCCTTCGGGCGCAAGTTCTATGAGGCGCTGCTGGCGCTGAAAATCGAGCAAAACCTCAGTAAAGACAAGATTTTAGAAATCTACGTCAACCAGATTTTCCTCGGCCACCGCGCCTACGGCTTCGCGGCGGCAGCGAAGGTGTATTTCAACAAGTCCATCGGCGAACTCACCTTGCCCGAGGCGGCCATGCTGGCGGGCATCCCGAAGGGGCCGTCCATTTACAATCCCATTTCCAACCCGAAACTGGCGCGCGAGCGCGAACTGACCGTGCTGTGGCGGATGCTGGACGAGGGCTTTATCGACCGTGCCACTTACGACGAAGCGCGCGCGGTGACGGTGAGCGCGGTACGCGGCCAGAGCGCCGACACCAGCAGCGAACAGGCCGGCACGGCGGTGCAAAGCAGCCTGCCGGGCGATTATGTTGCAGAAATGGCACGCTTGATTGCCCTGGAACAGTTTGGCGACGCCGCCTACACCCTCGGTCTGCATATTACAACCACCATCAAGCGCGCCGACCAAATTGCCGCCGTGCGGGCGGTGCGCAAGGAAGTGCTGGCGTTTGACCGCCGCCACGGCTATCGCGGCCCGGAAGGCTATGTAGACATTAGCGGCGCGGCCAACAGCCCCGAGGCGCTCACAGCCTTGCTGAGCACTTGGCCAGACCAAGACGACCTGCTCGCGGCCATCGTGCTTTCGGTGTCGACCTCCGATCTGAAATTGTTTCGCGGCGGCAACACTTTTTCCATCACCGGCAAGGGGCTGAACTTTGTTGCGCCAGCGCTGAAATCGAACGCGCCGCAAAACCTGCGCATCCGCCCTGGCTCCATCGTGCGCGTGCGTCCCACGGACAAGGGCGACTGGGAAATTGTGCAACTGCCCAAAATCGAGGCGGCACTGGTGGCGCTGGATGCCCGCACCGGCGCGGTACGCGCGCTGGTCGGCGGGTTTGATTTTGACAGCAACAAATTCAACAACATCACCCAGGCGTGGCGCCAGCCCGGCTCCAGTTTCAAGCCGTTCATTTTTTCTGCGGCGCTGGAAAAAGGCTACAGCCCGCCGAGCTACGTAGATGACAGCCCCATCGAGTTTCCCGCCAACGTCACCGGCAGCAAAGTCTGGGCACCGCATAATTACGACAACCGCTTTGATGGTCTCATGACGGTGCGCACCGCACTGGCGCGTTCGCGCAACATCCCCGCCGTGCGCCTGCTCAATGACGTCACCCCAGCAGTCGCCCAGCAATACATCACCCGCTTTGGCTTTACTGCCGACAAAAATCCCGCCTATCTCACCATGGCGCTGGGCGCAGGCAACGTCACGCCCTGGCAGATGGCCAGCGCCTACGCGGTGTTCGCCAACGGCGGCTACAAGATTGACCCCTACATCATCAGCGAAATCAAGGATGCCGAAGGCAACGTGCTGGCGCGCACCTCGCCCGTGGTGGCAGGCGAGACCGCACCGCGCGTGCTCAACCCGCGCAACGCCTGGCTGATGGATTCCATGCTGCGCGAAGTCACCATTTCCGGCACTGCTGCCAAGTCGCGCAAGGCGCTCCAGCGCAGTGATCTGGCCGGCAAAACGGGCACCACCAATGACTTTATCGACGCCTGGTTTGCCGGTTACGCCTCGGAATTTGTCGCCGTGAGCTGGATGGGCTACAGCCAGCCCAAGAGCATGGGGCGCGGCGAAGGCGGCTCTACCGCCGCCTTGCCCATCTGGATTGAGTTCATGCGCTCCGCGCTCAAAGACATCCCCGAAAAACCGCCCCGCCCGCTGCCCGGCGGACTGGCGCCGACCATCAACAGCGACACGGGGCGCGAAGATTACTACTACCCCGAATACGGCCCGCCCTTCCCGCCCGAGCCGGAATACCCGGACTGGTTGCAGGAATTGCAGCGCATGTTGCCCGGCGGCGGTGGGCAAACGTTCGACCAGCCCATCGGCACGCCGCGTTCCAACCCGTTCAACCGCGCGCCCATCCAGCGCCCGGGCAGACCGCCCGCCAATGAACCGCCCAGCGCCGCGCCGGATAATCGTCGCAACCGCCCCGGTCCGTTTGACCCGAATCGTTCCTGGCCGTTCTCGGGCGGCAACTGACGCACGCCGCAAAACGATGCACCGCGCCCGCAACTTTGCCCTCGCGCTTGCCCTGCTCGCCCCGCCCTGCGTGGGCGGGGAGCTTTATCTGTGCGAAACGCAAGCCGGTCGCGCCCCCGTCTATCAAAGCGACCCGTGTGAAAACGCTCGCCCCGTGCGGCTGATGCCGGAGCCGTCCCGTGGCACGAGCAGCAGCACGCCCGCGCAGGCGGCTGCGGATTTTTCCAGCGCCGTGCAAGAAATCGATCAGCGCCTCGCCCGCGAGCGCACCGCGCGGGAAAACGCCCTCAAACAGCGCGCGCAGCAAGCGCGTGCCGACGCAAAAGAGGCCGAACGCACCGCCCGCCACTGCGACCGCCTGCTCGAACGCATGGAAACCGTCGACCGTCAGGCGCGCCATCGTTCCACCCAATCGCTGCGCGACCGTAAAAACCGCTTGCAGGCAGAGCACCGTCGTCTGGGCTGCTCGTGGTTTCCTTCCGCCCGCCATTGACGCCGCTTGCGCACAGCCACACGGTGCAACAAAAAACCCGCCTTGATGGCGGGTTTTCGTTTGTTTCCTATGCACGAATCAGCCAGGCGCGCGACCACTGCCTTTGCGCAAACGGTGGATGGCCTGAATTTGCGCCACCGCTTCGGCCAGTTCCGCCTGTGCCTTGGCGTAATCAATCTGACCGCTGCCTTGTTTCAGCGCTTCTTCCGCCGCACGCTTGGCTTCCAGCGCCTTGGCTTCATCCAGGTCTTCGCCGCGAATCGCAGTATCCGCCAGCACCGTCACCAGCTTTGGTTGCACTTCCAGAATGCCGCCAGCGACGAAAATCGTTTCTTCCTCGTGCGTATCCGGCCTTTTGATGCGCACCGTGCCGGGACGCACGCGCGTCATCAGCGGCGCGTGACCGGGGAAAATCCCCAGCTCGCCCGCCTCGCCGGGCAGTACGACGAACTCAGCCGGTCCGGAAAAAAGGCTTTCTTCCGCGCTGACAACGTTGACGCTTACAGTCAGAGCCATGATTTGGATTTCCTCCCAAACTCGCCCTTCCGCCTTGCGCCGCGCGCTGCCCCGCTCGGGCACGCACGCGGCGAAGCGGATGCGCGATTACAGTTTCTTGGCTTTCTCGAAGGCTTCTTCGATGCTGCCGACCATGTAGAACGCCTGTTCGGGCAGTTCGTCGCATTCGCCGTTGACAATCATCTTGAAGCCCGCCACCGTTTCTTTCAGCGGCACGTACTTGCCCGGCGAGCCGGTGAAGACTTCCGCGACGTGGAAGGGCTGCGACAGGAAACGCTGGATTTTGCGCGCGCGGGCAACGGCGAGTTTGTCTTCGGGAGACAGTTCGTCCATGCCCAGAATCGCGATGATGTCGCGCAGTTCCTTGTATTTTTGCAGCGTTTGCTGCACGGCGCGCGCCACGGTGTAGTGGTCTTCGCCCACCACCAGCGGGTCGAGCTGGCGGCTGGTGGAATCCAGCGGATCCACCGCCGGGTAAATCCCCAGCGCGGCGATGTCACGCGAGAGCACCACGGTGGAATCCAGGTGCAGGAAGGTGGTGGCCGGAGACGGGTCAGTCAGGTCATCGGCGGGCACATACACGGCCTGAATCGAGGTGATGGAGCCGGTTTTCGTGGAAGTAATCCGCTCTTGCAGCTTGCCCATTTCTTCGGCCAGCGTCGGCTGATAACCCACCGCAGAAGGCATCCGACCCAGCAGGGCGGACACTTCGGTACCGGCCAGCGTGTAGCGATAGATGTTATCGACGAAGAAGAGGATGTCGCGGCCTTCGTCGCGGAAACGCTCCGCCATGGTCAGGCCGGTGAGCGCCACGCGCAGAC
>JAFZMK010000143.1 GCA_017553285.1 Rhodocyclaceae bacterium | reverse complement strand
CAGGAAAACCAACTTTTGCCGGAGAACGATCATGGGTGGCTTGCTTGGAATCGGGTTGACGGGGCTGTTTGCCGCGCACACCAACCTGGAGACGACGGCGCACAACCTGCAAAACGTCAATACGCCGAACTACAGCCGTCAAAAAGGCGTGCAGACCACGCAGTTGCCGTACTACACGGGCGGCTACTACGTCGGTCAGGGCACCGTGATGACCACGGTGCAGCGCGAGTTCCAGCAGCATCTGGAAAACCGCGTGCTCTACGCCGAGACCCGCTACACCGAATTTTCCGCCTACGACGTGCAGATTGAGCAGATTAACAACATGCTCACGGACAAGGACACGGGCTTGTCGACCGTCTTCCAGAGCTTCTTTGCCGGCGTGCAGGAAGTGGCGGCCAACCCCACCAACATTCCCGCCCGTCAGTCGCTGCTTTCCGAAGGCTTGTCGCTGGTCGAACGTTTCCACTCCATCAACACCCGCCTGTCTGAAATCAGCCAGGGGATTGAAAACCAGATGATTGAGGCGGTGGAATCCATCAACTCGCTGGCGCAAGAGGTGGCGGACCTCAACTATGCCATCAAGATTGCCGACACCAGCCGGGGCGAGGCCAACGACCTGCGCGACCGCCGCGACCATGCCATCCGCGAACTGAACAAACTCATCCGCGTCAATCCGGTGGCGACTGAAGACGGCCAGATTGACATCTTCATCGGCAACGGCCAGCCGCTGGTGCAGAAAAACACCTCCTTTCAGTTGACGACCGTGCCCGGCAAGGACGACCTCGGGCGGCATGATTTTGCCGTCGTCGGCGGGCGGGGCGTGCTCATTGACCTGCCCGAAACCATGCTTACCGGCGGTGAGCTGGGCGGTCTCATCAACTTCCGCCGCGAAGCGCTGGATCCGACGCGCGACGGTGTCAACCGCATCGCCCTCCAGTTTGCCCTGCAATTTAACGAACAACACCGTTCGGGCAACACGATCGACGGCATCATGGGGCAGAACTTCTTCGACCTGAAACCGGTGATTAGCGACGGCGGCCCCGAGCCGATTCCCGGCTTCACCATCACCGACGACAACCTGCTCAACAACGACCGCTTCCGCGTGGAATACTCGGACGCCAGCACCTACACCATCACCCGCATTGCCGACGGCAAAGTGATGACGCCTGCCGAAGTGGGCTTCGAGATGGACGAGCTGGACCCGTCCATCACCACCTTCCCTGCCGCCTACATCGTCGCCCCGCTGCGCAATGCTGCCGCCTCTATCGGCATGGCGATCAACAACCCGCGCGAAGTCGCTGCCGGCTGCCCGGTGTCGGTCACGGCGCAGCTCACCAACCTGGGCACCGGCAAGGTCGAAAACATCCGCGTGCTCGATGAAACCCAACTGGCCAACACCTATCCCTACTTCACCGGTTTCGACTTCAGCTTTGATGCTGCCAACAACAAATTGGTAATCGACCCCGCCACCACCACCTACACCTTCGACAACTACGACTACGACCCGACGGCAGACTCGGGCGGCAAAAAATTCACGGTGCTCGATGCCGCCGGCAACGAGGTCTTTGAATTTGTCTTCACCGGCCAGCCGGACAACCAGGCCACCTTTACCTTCGCCCCCACCGAAGAAGGTGTGGCAGATAACCGCAACATGGTCTTGCTGGGCACGCTGCAAACCAACAAAACCATGCTGCTCGATTCCAACGGCACGCCCACTGCCAACTTCATGTCCGCCTATGCCCGCATCGTCAGTGACGCCGGCAACCGTGGCCGCGAAGCCGAAGTGGGTATGCAGGCGCAGAAAATCCAGTACGAACAGGCACTGGCCGCGCGCGAGAGTGTCTCGGGCGTCAATATCGACGAAGAGGCCGCCAATTTGCTGCGCTTCCAGTTGGCGTATCAGGCATCCAGCCGCGTGCTCAGCACCGCGCAGCGGCTGTTTGACGAAATTGCATCCATTGGCCGCTGAGCGCGCTAGAGGATAGAAGGAGAACGATCATGCTTCGCACCAGCACCGAGATGATTTTCTACAACGGGGTCAACAGCACCAACATGCGCTTGCTTGACCTGTTGAACACCTCCAACCAGCTTTCCACCGGCAAGCGCATCCTCACCCCCGCCGACGACCCCATCGCCGCTGCGCGGGTGCTGGAAACCTCGCAATCCAAGGCGGTTGTCAAACAGTTTGGCGACAACATCGGCTATGCCAACGACGGCATGGCGCTGCTGGAAACCAAGCTCAAGGGCATTGAAGACATTGTTCAGTACGTGCGCCGTCAGACGGT
>JAFZMK010000142.1 GCA_017553285.1 Rhodocyclaceae bacterium | reverse complement strand
GTCCATGCCAGCCCGGCATCGAGCGGCGAAGTGGTGGTGTCCATATCCTGCCCGTAGAGGTTCATGCCCGCTTCCAGCCGCAGCGTGTCGCGCGCGCCCAGCCCGCAGGGACGCACGCCTGCTTCCAGCAAGGCATTCCAGCAGGCGGGCGCATCAGGGGCGGGCAGGGTCAGTTCCAGCCCGTCTTCGCCGGTGTAGCCGGTGCGGGCATAGAACCAGTCGCCGTCGCGCACGGCAAAGAACGTGCCGGGCAGGGCGTTGGCGGCTTGCAACTTGGCCAGCGCGGGCAGCGCGTGGCAGGCGCGTTCCAGCGCCGTGGGGCCTTGCACCGCGAGCATCGCCAGGTCGCGGCGCGGCACCAGACTGACGTTGGCCATGCGGCGGGCAATCTGGCTGCGCATCCAGGCAATGTCGCCTTCGGCAGTGCCGGCGTTGACGACGATGCGAAAATCGTCGTCGGCAAAGCGGTAGATGATGAGGTCATCAATCACCCCGCCGTTTTCATTGAGCATACACGAATACAGCGCCTTTCCAGGCGCTGTAAGACGGGCGGCATCGTTGGCGAGCAGGTGGCGCAGGAAGGTTTGCGCGTCCGGGCCGGTGAGATCCAGCGCGCACATGTGCGAGACATCAAACATGCCCGCATCGCGGCGCACGACGTGGTGCTCTTCAATCTGCGAACCATAATTGACCGGCATGTTCCAGCCGGCAAAATTCACCATTCGCGCGCCTGCGGCAAGATGGCAATCGTAGAACGGCGTGGTTTGCAGGGGGGCTTCGGAGGGGACTGTGGCCATGTGCAAAGCCTCCTTCGGCTTGTGTGAAAATGCCCCGAAAGATAGCATTCCCGCCGCTTGCCCGCAATTGCCGTTTCCCTTGTTGTTGACTGTTGCCAGAACCTTTTATGTCTGCCGTACTGAATGCCCCGCAACGCGAAGCCATCCGCTATCTGGACGGCCCCTGTCTGGTGCTGGCGGGCGCGGGCAGCGGCAAAACGCGCGTCATCACCCACAAGGTCGCGTACCTGATTGAAGAATGCGGCATGTTGCCCGCCAACATCGCCGCCATTACCTTCACCAACAAGGCGGCGCGCGAGATGCAGCACCGCTTGGGCGCGCTGGTGCGCGCGCGCGCAGCCAAGGGCGTGACGGTGTGCACCTTTCACGCCCTGGGCGTGCGCATCATCCGGCAGGAAGCCGCCGCCTGCGGGCTGAAGCCGCAGTTTTCCATTCTGGACGCCAGCGACGCCACGCAGATTGTGCAAGAGCTGGCTGCCGATGCCGACAAGGGCATCGCCCGTCAGATGCACTGGCAGATTTCGGCGTGGAAAAACGCGCTGGTCAGCCCCGAAGCGGCGGCAGAATTGGCGAACAACGAATTGAGCGTAGCCGCCGCCAACCTGTACCGCGAATACGAACGCACGCTGCGCGCCTGGCAAGCGGTGGATTTTGACGACCTCATTGCGCTGCCCGTGCGCCTGTTCGAGACAAACGAAGAGGTGCGCACGCGCTGGCAGCACAAGTTGCGCTATCTGCTGATTGACGAATATCAGGACACCAACCACGCGCAATACCGCCTGTTGCGCCTGCTGGCAGGTGAGCGCGGCATGTTTACCGCCGTCGGCGACGATGACCAGGCCATCTACGCCTGGCGCGGCGCGGACGTGGAAAACCTGCGCCAGCTATCGGTCGATTACCCGCGCCTGAAAGTCATCAAGCTGGAACAGAACTACCGTTCTTCCAAACGCATCCTGGAAGCCGCCAACACCCTGATTGCCCACAACGAAAAGCTCTTCGAGAAAAAACTCTGGTCCGATCTGGGCGCGGGCGACCCCATTGCCGCCGCCGCCGCCGCCAGCCCCGAAGACGAAGCGCGCCGCGTTGTCGAGCGCATCAGCGCGCACCGCTTTCGGGGGCGCACCCGTTATGGCGACTACGCCATCCTCTACCGCAGCAACCATCAAGCGCGTTTGTTTGAACAACAATTGCGCGCCCAGCGCATTCCCTACGTGCTCTCGGGCGGGCAATCGTTTTTTGAAAAACCCGAAATCCGCGACTTCACCGCCTGGCTGCGCGTGCTGGCCAACACCGATGACGACCTGGCCTTCATCCGCAGCCTCACCACGCCACGGCGCGGCATTGGCGCGAGCACGATTGAGGCACTCAGCCGCTTTGCAGCCGAGCACAAACTCAGCCTCTTTGCTGCCAGCCTGCACGAAGCCTTGCCCGAAGTGCTCAGCGCCCGTCCGATCAAAGCCGTGCAAGACTGCGCCCGCCTGCAACAACACATCGCGCAGCGCGCCGAACGTGAAGCCGCCGAGGTTTTGCTGTTTGAACTCTTGCAGGCCATTCACTACGAAGCCTGGCTGTTTTCCCGCTATGAAGATCGCGACGCCAGCGCGCGTTGGGACAACGTGCTTGAATTTGTGCAATGGTTGGGGCGCAAGGGGCAGGAAGAAGGGCGCAACCTCTTTGAACTCATCCAGACGGTTTCGCTCATCACCATGCTGGACAAAGACGACGAAGACTTCGACGGCGTGCAGCTTGCCACCCTGCACGCCGCCAAAGGGCTGGAATTTGCCCACGTCTTTCTGGTCGGGCTGGAAGAAGGCTTGCTGCCGCATCAGGCGAGCATTGACGAAGACAAGGTGGAAGAAGAACGCCGCCTGATGTATGTTGGCATCACCCGCGCCCGCCAAAGTCTGCATCTAAGCTGGTGCGAACGGCGCAAACAGGGGCGGGAGAGCCGTTTGTGCGAACCGAGCCGCTTTCTGGCAGAAATGGGCGCGCAAGTGCAAGTGCTCGACCGCCACGCGCCCGTGAGCCGCGAAGAAGGCCGTGCGCGCGCCGCGCAACTGCTGCAAATGCTCCAACAGGGCGAACCATGACCGAACTTGTCCGCACGCTGAAAACAATCTACCTGCGCCTGTTCTTCGTTTCCACGGCGGTGCTGATTGTGGAAGCGCTCCTCGCGCCCGCGCGCTTTCTCACCTTCTTTGGCCTGATTTCGTTCGCCCTGTTGAGCGTGTTCGGGGCGCCGCTATGCGCACACCTTGCCCGCCGCCATGGTGTGAACGTGATCGATAAAGAAAAAGGCTGGATGGGCTATCACTGCGACTGGTTCAACGTTCAGCAAACCTTCATGCTCTGCTGCATGCCCACCGCCATCGCCTTCGGCATCCTGTACAGCTTCGTGCCACGGATGGAATGAGCGGACGGCGGGGCGCGGAGCGGCGCTCATTCCCCGATTTCTTTCACCTGTTTTTCGAGAAATGCCTGCATCGCTTCTTTCTGGGGCAATTCCAGCAGGTATTTGGAGACGAAAAGCTGGTTGTCCATGCCCGCCAGGGCGTATTCGGCCAGGGCGTTGTTTTTGTCCGTGCACAGCAGGATGCCGATGGGCGGGTTGTCGCCCGCGCTCATCATGTTTTGGCGGTACCAGCTCACATAGGTGTTGAGTTGCCCGATGTTTTCATGGCTGAAACGTTCCAGCTTCAGCTCTACCAGCACATGACATTTGAGGATGCG
>JAFZMK010000141.1 GCA_017553285.1 Rhodocyclaceae bacterium | reverse complement strand
TGCGTGTAGGCGACCGAGGGAATTTGCAGCGCGTCAAACGCCGCCTTGTGTCCGGCGATGGTCTCGGCGGCGACGTGCGCTTCATGCACCGCCTTGTGCGCCAGCATGGGCTGGCCGACGATGTCGCCGATGGCGAAGATGTGCGGCACGTTGGTGCGCATCTGGGCATCGACGGAGATGAAGCCGCGCGCGTCGACGGCAACACCGGCTTTGTCGGCATCGATTTTTTTGCCGTTGGGCGCGCGCCCGACGGCGGCGAGTACGAGGTCGTAGACCTGCGCATCAGTCGGCGCGGCTTCGCCCTCAAAGCGCACATGAATGCCGTCGTCACGGGCGAGCGCCTCGGTGGTGCGGGTGTTCAGCATGACCTTGCCAAAGCGCGGCAGGTTGGCTTTTTCCCAGACTTTGACCAGGTCGCGGTCTGCGCCTGCCATCAGGCAGGGGAGCATTTCCACGATGTCAATTTCCGCGCCCAGCGTGGCGTAGACGGTCGCCATTTCCAGCCCGATGATGCCGCCGCCGATGATGAGCATTCGCTTGGGCACAAAGGGGAGCGCCAGCGCGCCGGTGGAATCAATGATGCGCGCATC
Organism: Rhodocyclaceae bacterium; assembly: GCA_017553285.1. Taxonomy (GTDB): domain Bacteria; phylum Pseudomonadota; class Gammaproteobacteria; order Burkholderiales; family Rhodocyclaceae; genus JAFZMK01. The sequence continues at coordinate 2,067 of JAFZMK010000141.1, read as the reverse complement.
GTCCGGCAAAAAGGGCAGCTTCACCGGCTGGCTACCGGCGGCGATGATGGCGTGCGCAAAGCGGATGGTTTGCTCGCCGCCCTCGGCAAGTTCCACGCGCAGGTGATGCGCGTCCAGAAAGCGCCCGACGCCGCGCACCACGTCCACCTTGCGCGCCTTGGCCATGCCCGCCAGCCCGCCGGTGAGACGGGAGACGACTTTTTCTTTGTGCGCGCGCAGTTTGTCCAGTTCAATCTTGGGGGCGGCAAACGCCACGCCCGCCGCATCCAGATGGGCGGCTTCGTCCATCACGGCGGCGACATGCAGCAGCGCCTTGGAGGGAATGCAGCCCACGTTCAGACACACGCCGCCGAGCGTCGGGTAACGCTCAACCAGCACGGTTTTCAGCCCCAAATCGGCGCAGCGGAAAGCGGCGGAATAACCGCCGGGTCCGGCGCCGAGCACGAGCACGTCGCATTCCACATCCGCGCCGCCGGTATGCGTGGCGGGCGCGGGGGCGCTCTGCGCGGCGGCGGTGTGGTCCGCAGCGGCGGCGGTGTCGGTGGCTTCCAGTTTGAGCAGCAAACTGCCTTCGCTCACGCGCGTGCCCACATTTACGCAGACTTCGCGCACGATGCCGGCGGCGGGGGCGGGCACGTCCAGCGTGGCTTTGTCGGATTCCAGCGTGCAGATGGAATCATCGACGGCGAGTGTGTCGCCAGCCTTGACGAAGACTTCGATGACAGGCACGTCGTGAAAATCGCCAATGTCGGGAACCTTGATTTCTACCAGCGCACTCATGGCGAACCTCCGTTACAGCAGCACGCGGCGGAAATCCGCCAGCAGTTTCGTCAGATAGACGTTGAAGCGGGTGGCCAGCGCGCCGTCGATGACGCGGTGGTCTGCCGTCAGCGACAGCGGCAAAATCAGGCGCGGGATGAATTGCGTGCCGTCCCACACCGGCTTCATCACGGATTTGTTCACGCCCAGAATCGCCACTTCGGGCGCGTTGATGATGGGCGCGAAATAGGTGCCGCCAATGCCGCCCAGCGACGAGATGGTGAAGCAGGCGCCAGACATGTCCGCCGGGGCGAGTTTGCCTTCGCGCGCCTTTTTCGCCAGCGCGGCGGTTTCTTCGGCAATCTCGTAGATGCTCTTGCGGTCGGCGTCTTTCACCACGGGCACGACCAGCCCGTAGGGCGTGTCGGCGGCGAAGGCGATGTGGAAGTATTTTTTGTAGACGAGGTTCTCACCATCGAGCGAACTATTGAAGGCGGGGAATTCTTGCAGCGCGCGCACCACCGCCTTGATGAGGAAGGCGAGCATGGTGAGCTTGCGCCCGCTTTTGGCGTTTTCCTGATTGAGCTGTACGCGCAGCGCTTCCAGTTCGGTGATGTCGGCGTCTTCGTGGTAGGTGACGGCGGGAATCATCGCCCAGTTGCGGGCGAGGTTTTGACCGGAAATTTTCTGGATGCGCGACAGCGGGCGCACTTCCGTCTCGCCAAACTTGCTGAAATCAATCTGCGGCCAGGGCAGCAAATCCAGCCCGCCGCCCAGCCGCGTGCCGCCTGCGGCGGCGGGGGTGCCGGAAGTCAGCGTGGCTTTGACGAAGGCGGTCACGTCTTCGCGCAGGATGCGGTTTTTCGGCCCGCTGGGGCGCACTTGCGCCAGATCCACGCCCAACTCGCGCGCAAACGCGCGCACCGAAGGGCTGGCGTGCACCGCGCCGCCCAGCGTGATGGCGCGCGCTGCCGTGGGCGTGTTCAACGCCGCCAGCGGCGCGGGCGCGGCGGGGGCGGGTTGCGGCGCGGCGGCGGGTGCGGCGGCGGGTTGTGGTGCGGTCGCTTGTGCCGTGCGCAGCCGCCCCAGCAGTGCGCCGTGTGAGACCTTGTCGCCCACTTTTACGCACACTTCGCTGAGCACACCGGCGGCGCTGGCGGGCACATCCATGGTGGCCTTGTCGGATTCCAGCGTGCAGATGGGGTCGTCGACGGCGATGGTGTCGCCCGCTTTGACGAATAGTTCGATGACCGGCACGTCGTTGAAGTCGCCAATGTCGGGCACCAGCAGGTCGATGACTTGCTCGGC
>JAFZMK010000014.1 GCA_017553285.1 Rhodocyclaceae bacterium | reverse complement strand
TTGCGCAATCGCCGCGCGCCCGGCGTCGTCAAAACCCGTGGTGCCAATCACCACCGCCTTGCCCAGTTCGCAGGCCAGCGCCAGATGCGCCAGCGTTGCTTCCGGACGGGTGAAATCAATCAGACAGTCGGCGGCAGCAATCGCCGCGCGCGCATCCTGCCCCACCGTCACGCCCGCCACCACCGGCGCATCGGCGCAGGCTTCAACCCGGTCAAAGGCGGCTGCCACCGTCACGCCCTGCGTTTCACGGGCGGCTTCCAGCAGCATCCGCCCCATGCGTCCGGTTGCCCCGGCAATTGCCACGCTTACCATTTTGTTTTGCTCCTTGTTCATTTCTTCGCCGGTTCCGGCACCTCGATGACGCGGTTTTTCGCCCGCAGCGCCTGTTCTTCTTCCGTGAGCTGCGCGCCGCCTTCGCCGCGTTCGACACGGGCGACCACGTCCTGCTCAAAAAACACCGTCACCTTGCGCAGTTCGGGTTTGCGCTCGCGCCCGGAGATAAATTCATAGACGTAATCCCAACGGTCGGGACGGAAGGTATCGACCACCAGCGGCGTGCCCAGCAGATAGCGCACCTGATCGCGCGTCATGCCCGGTTTGACCTCGTCGACTGCCGCCTCATCAATGTAATTGCCTTGCCGCAGGTCGGCGCGATACGGTTGCACAATCGCACATCCGCCCAGCGCCAGCGCCAGCATCAGCGCCGCCATCCATGTTTGCCGCATTGCCTGTATTCCTCCGCAAAAGCCGTCTTGCACACCGCCCTCAGCGGGCGCAATGAAAAGGTTTTTCAATATATCATATGGTTCTTCCCCTTCCACCGGAGCCGTCTTGTGTCCGAGAACAGCAGGAACCTGAAAAACGCCGGGCTGAAAGCCACCTATCCGCGCCTGAAAATCCTTGACCTCTTCCAGCACGCGCAAGAGCGCCATCTCACCGCCGAAGACGTCTACCGCCACCTGCTCAATGAGGGCATGGACATTGGTCTTGCCACCGTCTATCGCGTGCTCACCCAGTTTGAGCAGGCCGGCATTCTGGAACGGCACTATTTTGAAGGCGGCAAGGCCATCTTTGAACTCAATCAGGGGCAGCATCACGACCACTTCGTCTGTCTGGTCTGCGGCAAGGTAGAAGAATTCTGCGACCCGGAAATCGAACACCGCCAGGAGACCGTCGCCCGCGAACGCGGCTTTGCCATCCGCTCGCACGCGCTCTATCTCTACGGCATTTGCGCCAGCGAAGAATGCCGCCGCGCCGCCGAAGAAGAAAAAACCGCCGCCCCCCTGCGCGCGGTCAAACAGCAAACCGCCGCATGAGTGCATACACCTTTCTCTGGTACGACCTGGAAACCTTCGGCACCGACACGCGGCTGGACCGCATCGCGCAGTTTGCCGCCATCCGCACCGATGCCGCGCTGAACGAAACCGGCGAGACCCATAACCTCTACTGCCGCCCCACGGACGACTACCTGCCCGACCCCGCCGCCTGTCTGGTCACCGGCATCACGCCGCAACACGCCCACACGCACGGCCTTGCCGAACCCGCCTTTGCCCGCGCGCTGTATCGCGCGTTTGCCCAGCCCGGCACCCTCGGCACGGGCTACAACACCTTGCGCTTTGACGACGAATTTGTCCGCCACCTGTTCTGGCGCAATTTCATCGACCCTTACGCGCGCGAATGGCAAAACGGCTGTGGTCGCTGGGACATTCTCGACCTTATACGCTGCGCCCACGCGCTGCGTCCCGAAGGCATCGTCTGGCCGCAGAACGAAGACGGCACGCCCAGCCTGCGGCTGGAACACCTCAGCGCCGCCAACGGACTGGAACACGAAGCCGCCCACGATGCGCTCTCGGACGTGCGCGCCACCATCGCGCTCGCCCGCCTCGTGCGCCAAGCGCAGCCGCGCCTGTTCGACTACTGCCTGAAACTGCGCAACAAACAGCACGTGCGCGCGCAACTTGCCCCGCTGGTTGGCAAAGCGCCCTTTTTGCACATCAGCGGCATGTACGGCTACGCGCACGGCAACTGCGCCATCGTCTGGCCGCTGGCATGGCACCCGTGCAACCAGAACGAACTCATCGTCTGGGATTTGCGCGAAGACCCCGCCTGCCTCGCCGACCTCGATGCCGCCGCCATCGCCGCGCGCCTCTTTGTCAAACACGAAGACCTGCCGCCCGGGCAAACCCGCCTGCCGATCAAAACCATTCACCTGAACCGCTGCCCCGTCGTCGTGCCGCAGTTAAACACGCTCGCCCCCGCGCAGGCCGAACGCTGGCAAATTGACCTGAACGCCTGCCGCCAGCACGCCGCACACGCCCGCGCCCTGCCCGACCTGCACGAGCACTGGCGCACGCTCTACACCCCGCCCGAAGCCGCCGCCGACTGCGCACCAGAAGCCGCGCTCTACCAAGGTTTTGTCGACGACGAAGACCGCGCGCAAATGGCCGCCCTGCACGCAGACGACGACGACGCACTGGCGCACGCCGTGCAGCAAATTCAGTTTCGCGACCCGCGTCTGAACGAGCTGCTTTTCCTCTGGCGCGCCCGCCACCTGCCCGCCTCGCTGAACGAAGACGAACAGCACCGCTGGCAGCAAATGCGCGCTACTCGTCTCCTCCACGGCCAGCACGCTGCCCGTTCGCTGGACGATTATTTCGCCGCGCTCGACACCGTCCCGGAAACCGCCACGCCCGCGCAGCAAGCCGTGCTCGATGCGCTCTTCGGCTGGGCAGAGACCATCGCCCCCGAAGACGACGTTTTTTAACCCTTCAGCCCTTCTTCACTCGCCATGAACACTGCCGCCACCAAACCGCTTCTGCTGCTCGCCACGCTCGCCCTGCTCGCCACATCCGGGTGCAGCAGCCTGCGCCAGCGCCCCGCCGCCGAAGCGCAGCCCGGGCGCTACGAGCACATGATGAACGCCACCGTCTGGTATCAGCGCAGCCCGGAAGCGCGCGCCCTCTACCATCAAGCATTCAACATCGCCAAAGCACAACTGCCCGCGCTGATTGCCCAAGGCGACAAACGCCCCAAAGCCGTCATCGTCGATATTGACGAGACCATGCTCAGCAACGCCCCGTTTGAAGCGCAAGAAATCCTCGAAGGGCGCGATTATTCCGAAGCCTTCTGGCGCGACTGGACGCAACAGGCGCGCGCCCAGGCCACGCCCGGTGCCGTCGAATTCAGCCGCTTTTGCCAAACGCAAGGCGTAGAAGTCTTCTACGTCACCAACCGCGACCAGAAAGAGCGCGCCGCCACGCTGCGCAACCTGCAAACGCAAGGCTTCGCCTACGCCCGCGACGAAAACCTCTTGCTGCGCGAACTGTCCAGCAGCAAAAAAGACCGCCGCGACAAAATCGCCGAACGCTTTGACATCCTCATGCTGCTGGGCGACAACCTCAACGACTTTGCCGACGTCTTCGAAGCCCGGGGCGACGACTGGGGCGTTGAGCTGGTCGAACGCTATCGCCACGAATTTGGCAAACGCTTCATCATCCTGCCCAATCCCATGTACGGCGAATGGGAACACAGCCTGTACGGCAGCTACGACCTCTCCGACACCGAAAAAGCCACCGCCCGCACCCGCGCCCTGCAAGGCTTCCGCCCCGTGCCCGACCCCGCGCCCTGAAGCGGCGCGCGCAACACCTTCAACACCGTGCCCAAGCCCGGATTCCTATCCAATGCGAAAACAGCTTCACGCCATAAACAAAAACCGCCCACCCCGGCAGGGGCAGGCGGAACCGATGCGGTTTTTGGTTG
>JAFZMK010000140.1 GCA_017553285.1 Rhodocyclaceae bacterium | reverse complement strand
CCCCCCCCCACGATTTTTCCGCTCCGCGTGCGCGAAGCGTGGCGTTTGTGCAACAGCCGCCCCTGCGGGCGCAGCGCCGCGATGCCTTCTTGCCGGAACACTTGCAAACTTCTATATTGCAGGCCGCCCAGCCCACGGAGGAGGTTGAAACACGCCGTCTGTAACCATCCGCAACGTCTCCGATGAGACGCACCGCGCCATCCGCGCACGCGCCGCACTTCATGGCCGCAGCATGGAGGCAGAGGCGCGCGAAATGCTGGAATCGGTGCAAGAGCACAAGAGCAGCTCAGGCTGGGAACGCTGCTGGCAGAAATTGGCCGCGAGCTGCAATTGACCGATGAGGAAATCGCGCTGTTTCACAGCCTGCGCGATCAATCCCCTGCACGCGCTGCGTGCTTTTCAACCCTTGGAAATTGCCCTGACAGCCGCGTAGATAAATCGCCCGCCACGCCTTCGCTGCCTCACGGCTATGCCTTGCGCAATTCGCGGCGGGCGGCTTTCCAGTCCGGGTACAGCGAAGCGACCACCGCCCAGAAGCGGGGGGAATGGTTCATTTCCAGCAGGTGTGCGACTTCGTGGGCGGCGACGTAGTCCGTCAGGTGCGGGGCGAGGCGCATCAGGCGCAGGTTCAGCCGGATGCCGCTGCGTGCGCTGCAACTGCCCCAGAGTTTGCGCGCGCGCGTAATACGCACCAGCGGTGGCGCGAGTTGTAGCTGCGCACAGTATGCGTGCACGCGCTCGGTGAAGTAGGGCAGCGCGCGTTCGGCCAGCAGCCAGTCGACGGCGTAGCGCGCCTGTTCGTCGGTAAGGCCGAACGGCAGCAGTAGCAGCGGCGTGCCGTCAGCATCTTCGCCCCAGCGCGGGCGGCGAAAGGGGCTGGCGCGGTGAATGCGCGCGGTGGCGCCCAGCAGCGCAATTTCACTGCCGTGGGCGACGTTTTCTTCGGGCGCGGGCGCAGGTGCGGCAGGCGGCGCTGCATGGTTTGGCTTTGCCAGGTGTTTGCGCAGCCAGTCGCGGCGCGAGCGCACGAATTCTTCCAGCCGCGCCAGCGAAAAACCATGTGGGGCGAACACGTGCACGCCGCGCGAGTCGACTTGCAGGGCGAGCGTGCGCCGCGCCGACCAGCGCACGCGGCATTCCAGCGTCCAATCGTCCGCCAGCCGCAGGCGGTACATGCCTTGCCGGACTTCTTTACGCGCGCTCATGTGCGCACAAAGTCCAGACCGAGGCGGGTGAGTTCGGCGCGGATTTCCGCCATCGCAGCAGCCACGTCCGCCCGCGTGCCTTTCATGCCCAGTTCCAGGCTGCGCTGTCCGCGCGCGTCCCCCATGCTGGGCAGGCTGAACAGCGCCGCGCGCGGATAGCGCGCCGCCAGTTCGCGCATGAAGGCGACAAGCTGCCCTTCATGCCCTTGTGCAATGTGCACGCTTTCTTCTACGTAGTCTTCGCGGTTTGCGTACTGGGCAAAGTGGGTGTCCAGCACGTTCTCAATCATCGGGTGCGCCATTACCGGGAAGCCGGGGACGAAAAAGTGCCGTTCAATATGAAAGCCCGGAATCTGGTTGTAGGGGTTGGGGATGATTTCCGCACCGGCGGGAAAACGCCCCATGTCGAGGCGTTGCTCGGTCGTCTGTTCGCCAAAACGCCCGCGAATCAGCGCCTCGGCTTGCGGGTGCAACCGCAGTTCGCGCCCCAGCGCGGCGGCGGCGGCCTGGCGGGTGTTGTCGTCGGGCGTGGCACCGATGCCGCCAAAGCTGAACACAACGTCGCCGGTGGCGAAGGTTTCGCGCAGCGTTTGCGTCAGCGCCTGCACTTCATCGCCGGCGTAGCGCGCCCACGCCAAGCGCAAACCACGGGCGGAGAGCAGTGCAATGACTTTCGCCAGATGACCGTCCTTGCGCCGTCCGGAAAGAATTTCGTCGCCAATAATCAATGCGCCAAACCGCATTCTCGTGCCTCCTTGCCTGAAAACCACGGCGCGGTGCGCCGCTCGCGGCGTATAATCGCACGTTTTTCAACGGTTTCGCCTCTTGTCTCTCATGCAGGTCTACGTTCTGGGTTTGAATCATCAGACAGCGCCGGTCGCGGTGCGCGAGGCGCTCGCCTTCGGCCCCGACCGCCTGCCCGCTGCGCTGACCAGCCTGGTGCGCGAACCCGAAGTGGGCGAGGCCGCCATTCTTTCTACCTGCAACCGCACGGAAATCTGGTTTGCCGGCAACGCGCCGCAGGGCGTGTCGGACTGGCTGGCGCGGTTTCAGAATGTCGCACTCGATGCCTTTTCGCCTTCGCTGTACCTGCACGCGGGAGAGGCCGCCGTGCATCATATTTTCCGCGTTGCCTGCGGGCTGGATTCGATGGTGCTGGGCGAGACGCAAATTCTCGGTCAGGTGAAGTCTGCCATGCGCGAAGCGCAAACCGCCGGCACGCTGGGGGCGATTTTGCACCGCCTGTTTCAGAGCGCCTTTTCCGCCGCCAAGGCGGTGCGCTCGGATACCGCCGTGGGCGCCAACATTGTTTCCATGGCCGCCGCTGCGGTGCATTTGTGCGAGCGCATTTTTGAGGATATTCGCGGCCAGCGCGTGCTGTTTATCGGCGCGGGGGAAATGATTTCGCTGTGCGCGGCGCACTTTGCCGCCGCTGCGCCGCAGGAAATCGTGGTGGTCAACCGCACCGCCGCGCGCGCGCAGCCGCTGGCAGAACGCTTCGGCGCGCACGCCCTGCCGCTGGATAGTTTGGGCGACATCCTGCCGCAGTTCGACATCGTGCTTTCCTGTACCGCCTCGCCCGTGCCCATCATCGGCTTGGGGCTGGCCGAGCGCGCCATCCGCGAACGCCGCCACAAGCCGGTGGTGATGATTGACTTGGCCGTGCCGCGCGATATTGAGCCGGAAATCGGGCGGCTGGACGATGTTTTTCTCTACTGCGTCGACGACCTTGCGCAAGTGGTCGCCAGCGGCGTGGAATCGCGCGCGCAGGCGGTGGCCGAGGCGGAACGCATTCTGGACGGCGAAGTTGCCGCCTTCATGCAGTGGCGCGTGCTGCGCGGCGCGGGCGTGCACACCATCCGCGCGCTGCGCGCCAATAGCGAAGCACTCGTCCACGCCGAAGTGCAAAAGGCCAAACGCCAGCTTGCCAAAACGGGCAACGCCGAGGCCGCGCTGGATGCGCTTGCCCGCGCGCTGATGAACAAGATGCTGCACGCGCCGTCGCACTTCCTGCATCAGGCCACGCCAGAAGAAAACGCCTGCCTGCGCCGCGCCTTCGGGCTG
>JAFZMK010000139.1 GCA_017553285.1 Rhodocyclaceae bacterium | reverse complement strand
CTGCGCCGAATTATCGCCCGCGCGCGGCGGCGCTTCGTTTGCCGGCGTGCGGGATTCGGGGTATCCTTGCGCGCTTTCGCGGACGTAGCTCATCTGGATAGAGTGCAGCCCTCCGAAGGCTGAGGTAGTGGGTTCGAGTCCCGCCGTCCGCGCCAGTCTTCCGCCTGTTTTCCCTTTTGCATTCCGTCACCGTGCGCCCGCCTGTCAGGCGCGCTGCGCCCGTTTTGGCGTTTTCCCAAACCCGCCATGCCCGCTACCTTGCCCGCACCTTCGCCCGAAGAGGCTGAACACAGCGAACGGCTGCGTGCGCAAATTGCGGACACTATCCGGCACGCGGGCGGCTGGATTTCCTTTGCCCAGTACATGCAGCTTGCGCTCTACGCGCCCGCGCTGGGCTATTACACTGGCGGTCGTCACCAACTCGGCGCTGACGGGGATTTCATCACCGCGCCCGAGTCCACGCCGCTGTTTGGCGAGTGCATCGCCACGCAACTGGCCGAAGTGCTGCCGCAGACCGAAGGCGTTCTCATCGAAGCGGGCGCGGGCAGCGGCGCGCTGGCGGCAAGCGTGCTGCTGGCGCTGGAACGCCTCGGTTGCCTGCCGGCGCATTACGACATTCTGGAAGTTTCGCCCTCACTGATGCAGCGCCAGCAAGAACACCTGCGCGCGCACGCGCCGCATCTGCTGGCGCGCGTGCGCTGGCTGCAAGCGCCGCCAGAACGCTTTTCCGGCGTCTTGCTGGCCAACGAAGTGCTTGATGCCATGCCCGTGCACCGCCTGCGCTGCGAACACGGCGAAGTGCGCGAAGACGGCGTGGCGCTGGATGCGAACGGACAGTTTTGCTGGCAGGCGCAGCCTTTGTCCGCCGTACTGCATGAGGCGGCGGCAGACTTGCCGTTGCCCACCGATGCCCCCGTGCGCACGGAACTGGCGCTGGCGGCGCGCGACTGGGTGCGCGAATGGAGCCGCCGTCTGGATTCCGGCCTGCTGCTGCTCATCGACTACGGCTACCCGCGCAACGAGTATTACCTGCCGGCGCGCAGCGATGGCACGCTGGCCTGTTATTACCGCCACCGGATGCACGCCGACCCGTTCTGGCTGCCGGGTTTGAGCGACATCACCGCCTCGGTCGATTTCACCGCCGTGGCCGAAGCCGCCTTTGACAGCGCGCTGGACATTCTCGGCTTCACCTCGCAGGCGGCGTTTCTGTTCAACTGCGGCCTGGCCGAGCACCTTGCCCGCCACAGCGCAGCGGGCGAGCGCGCGCATTTTGCGGCGCTGCGCGGTGCCCAGCGCATCAGCGATTTGCGCGAAATGGGCGAGACCTTCAAAGTATTCGCCGCCGGGCGCGGCATTGCGCCGCAACTGTGCGGCTTTGCCCGCCACGACCGCACGCACGCGCTGTAAGACGTGCGGTAGACCGCTGGAGCCGTCTCTGCGCTTATACTTGTGCCTGTCACAGACTTTGGAGGCACTCATGGAACAACTTGCCGCACTCCCGCAATTGCCCTGGATTATCGCCGTCACCCTGCTCGCCATCGTGCTCGCCTTTCTCGCCGGGCGCGCCAGCCGTGGCAGCAATGCGGGCGATCCGGAAAAAGTCTACAAACTGGAAGAGGCGCTGGCCGAAGCGCGCGCTGAAATGGCCGCCTACCGCGCGCAGGTCAATGAACACTTCAACCGCACGGCCAGTTTGTTTGTCGCCATTGCCGAGCCGTGCAAGGCGCTCTTCGAGCACATGGCAGATGGTCACAACGCCCTGAACGCAAAGGAAAACGGCACGCCGCGTCTGGATTTTCGCGAAGACGTGCTGCGCCGCATCGGCAACAGCGCCCCCTACGAACCTGAACCGACCATCCCCGAGCCGGACATTTCCGTCTCTTCGTCAGTGAGCGAAGCGCAAGCGCTCTACGGCGATGCCGCCCCCGAGCCGAGCCTGCACGATGCCGAAGAAAGCGCCGCGCCCGCGCCAGAGAGAAAAATGCCCTTCATGCGTCGGCGCGAACCGGGTTTGAACGACAACGTCGCCTGATTGCCCGCCCGCACACGTCACACACACGTCACAAAAAACCGCAGCTCCCCGGCTGCGGTTTTTTTTTGCGGGTACGCGCGCGCGGCCTCAGCCGCCCGTGTGCGCCGCGCCCAGGCCTGCCGTGCGCCCGCTGCCGTTTTTCGCCGGGCAGTTCAGATACGGCGAAGTGCGCAGCCAGTGCTGGTCGGGATAGTACGAAAACAGAAACTGCCCGCCTTTGAGGTTTTCCACCACCTGAAGCAGCGCTGCCGGACGCACGGCGGGGCAGCCGTGGCTGCGCCCGAGGCGACCATGGCGCAGAATCCATGCCGGATCGACATACTCGGCGGCGTGGATGACCACGGCGCGCTCGCGGGCATTGCTGTTGATGCCGTCTTCCAGCCCGTCCATGCGCAGCGAATAGCCGTGGCGCCCCATATAGGTTTCTTCCGTGCGGAACAGCCCGAGGCTGGACTGGTGACTGCCGACGTGGTTGGAAAAACGGGTGGCGTGCAATTCGCCCGACCCCATGCCGTGGGCGACCAGCTCGTGTGCCAGCAGCGTGTTGTCGGTCAAATCAAACAGCCACAGGCGGCGCTCGTTCGAGGGCAGGGAAAAATCAATCACCGCCAGCCGGCTAGACGGCGCGTGCCCGTGGGCGGTGGCGCACTGCATGGCGGCGACGGCATGGTGCAGCACGTCGCGCTTTAAGTCGGGCGCGGCGCGCGAAAGGGCGCTGACCAGCCCGTCCGGCTCAGCGGCCAGCGCCTGCGACGAAAAAGCAACACACGCCAGCACAACGCCTGCCCAGCGAGAAAAGAAAGACTTCATCCGGCTGCTTCCTTGTAGCAATATCTTGTTTCTGTTAGCGCTTTGCGCCCGCCGCGAAATCGCCCCCAGACGTTTCACAAGCGTTTCATTTGCCGTGGTTTACTGCGGCATTCCGGCTTCTTGAGAAACGGAAACGCGCACGCAGCCTTCCCTCAAAACGCTCGGAAGGATGATTCTATTCATTGATCCGATTAGAGAAAAGCGTTGTTACGAAAAATTTCCTCCACCCTCGTTGCAAGCTGTGCCTGTATCCTGCTGGCGATGTCCTGCGGGTGCGCATTTTCTGCTGAAAATCAACTGCTTGTAGAAAAACTGGACGCCATGCCGCCGTTTTTTGCGCTGGAAGACGCTCAGGTGCGCCCCGAAGAAATCAAAGCCTTTTATGCCGCGAACGGCTTTCGTCCCGTCTGGAAGGAAGCGCGGCTGGTCGCGCTGCGCCACGAAATCGCGCAACTGGCCGATGACGGTCTGAACCCGCAGCACTACGCGCCCCCCGCGCTGGAAGAAGTCGCCGCGCAAGATGAGGCGCAGCGCATCGCGCAAGACATGCTCGCCACCGCCGCCTACTTGCAGGCGCTGCACGATGTGCGCTTTGGTTTTCTTCCCGTCGCACAACGCGAACGCCTCTGGCGCACCGAAGACGAAGCCGAACGCGAAGCCAACACCGCCGCGCGCGAGCGCGCGCGCCTGTTTGCCGACGCAGCCAGGCAGTTGGACGACCTTGCCGGTGCCTTCCAGCGCGCCCGCCCGCCGCTGGACGCCTATCACCGCCTGCGCGCGCAATACGCGCAAATGCGCCAGCAGCCCGCCGCCGCCTGGCCGCGCATCCCCGAAGGTCCCACCTTGCGCCCCGGTCAGCGCAGCGCGCGTGTACTCTTGCTGCGCCAGCGTCTGCTGCCCGAAGACGCCCCCGCCAGCGCCAGCGCCGACCGCCTCTTCGACCCGCAACTGGCCGATGCCGTGCGGGCATTTCAGCGCGCGCACGGGTTGAATGCCGACGGCAACGTCGGCCAGTCCACGCGCGAAGCGCTCAACGTCTCCCACGCACGCCGTCAGCAGCAGCTTCGCGCCAATCTCGAACGCCTGCGCTGGCTCGCCACGCCGGACAACCTGCTCAACGAACACATCGTGCTGGCAAACATCCCGGCAGCCAGCGTGCGCTACGTGCGCGACGCCCGCACCGTATGGCGCGCGCGCGTGCAAGTCGGCCAGCGCGAACGCCCCACGCCGCCGCTGCGCTCGGAAATCGAGCAAGTCACGCTCAACCCCACCTGGACGGTGCCGCCCACCATCCTGAAAGAAGACAAACTGCCGCGCCTGCGCGAAGACCCCGAATACCTCGCCCGCCAGCGGATGCGCGTACTCACCCGCAGCGGGCAAGAGCTTGACCCCGCCAGCATCGACTGGAACAACCCGCCGCCGGGCATCTTGCTGCGGCAAGACGCCGGTGCGGGCAACGCCCTCGGTCAAGTCATCTTGCGTTTTGCCAACCCCTTTGCCATCTATTTGCACGACACGCCCAGCAAGCGCCTGTTTGCGCAAGACCGCCGCGCCACCAGCTCGGGCTGCGTGCGGGTCGAACACATCACCGAACTCGTGCGCATGTTGCTGGAAGACACCGGCACCATGCAAAATGACGAGTTGCACGCCCTGCTTGCCAGCGGCAAAACGCGCCAGGTCGAACTGCTGGAGACCGTCCCCATCCTGATTGCCTACTGGACGGCAGACGTTGCCGACAGCGAAGAAGACGCCGGCACGCTGCGCTTCCTGCCCGACATCTATCAGCGCGACGACGCCCTCATCAACCGGCTGCAAGCCGCCGAAAAAGGCGCCGCCCGCCTGCCCGCCTATCTCACCACCACCCACCCTGTTGTCCCCCATGTTTGACTCCCTGCTCGCCCAACTCAACACCCTGCTGCCTGAAAACTGGCTGGATACCATCGCCCTGCCCTGGGCTGCCCGCATCGTCGGTGCCCTGCTCATCTGGTTTATCGGCAAATGGCTGGTACGCCGCCTGCTTGCCGTCGCCGCCCACCTGATGCACCGCAGCAAGCTGGACAACATGCTGATCCAGTTCCTCTCGCGCACCATCTACATCGTGCTGCTGATTGCGCTGACCATCGCCGTGCTCGACTACGTCGGCATTCCCACCACCTCGGTGCTCGCCGTCTTTGGTGCTGCCGGTTTGGCCGTCGGCCTGGCGTTGCGTGATTCGCTGGCCAATTTCGCCGCCGGCATCATGCTCATCATCATCCGCCCGTTCAAGATTGGGCACTATGTAGAAGTCGCCGGTGTCGCCGGTTTTCTGGAAGAAATCCACATTTTTTCCACCACCCTGCGCACCACGGACAACCGCCGCGTCATCATCCCCAACAACCAGATTGCCCAGGGCACCATTGTTGATTTCGACGCCAACCCCACGCGCCGCATCGACCTCGAACTGGGCATCGGCTATCAGGACGACCCCGCGCAAGCCATCACGCTCATCGAGCGCCTGCTTGCCGAAGACGCGCGCATCCTGAAAGAGCCTGCCGCCTGTGTTGCGGTCAGCGAACTGGCCGAGAGCAGCGTCAACCTCATCATCCGCCCGTGGGTAAAAACTGGCGACTACTGGGCAGTGCGCTGGCACCTGATCCAGCGCATCCACGCCGCCTGTCGTGACGCCGGCATCACCATCCCCTTCCCGCAGTGCGACGTTCACCTGATTCATGAAGAATAAGAAAGATGCTCATAGACTTAAGCCTTGACGCGTGGATTACCATCGTGACGCTCGTTGCGGTGATGGCAGCGCTATTGTTTACGCGGCTCAGGTCTGACGTAGTCTTTCTTGGTGCCATCGGCATCTTATTCGTGACGGGTGTGCTGGACACCACTGAAGCCTTTTCCGGCCTTGTCAGTTCGACGGTCATCATTGTGGGTGTCATGTTCGTTGTCGTCACAGGACTGTCCTTCACAGGTGTTCTTCAGTGGATATCGAAACATGTGCTTGGACAGCCCAAGGGAGAGGTCCATGCCCTGCTGCGCCTGATGGTGCCCGTGGCGCTGCTGAGTTCATTTGTGAACAACACTTCCGTCGTGGCGCTCTTTGTAGGAGTTGTCAAACTGTGGTCCAGGAAATTGGGCATCCAACCCTCCAAATTGTTGATTCCATTGAGTTATGCTGCTGGAATGGGCGGCCCTATGGCCGCTATTGCCACGCCGACGGCCTTATTGCTGAGCGACATGTACGAATACAAGTCCGGTCAGCCCCTGAGCATCTTTACATCCACGCTACCAGCGTTGGTCTGTTTGGCTGTTGCCATGTCGGTCATCATCATCTTCCGCAGGCTCTTGCCCGACACCAACAACCCGGAGTCGGCTTTTGAGAATACCGGCGAGTACACCTTGGAAATGCTGGTCCCATCGAACAATCGTCATATTGGCCAGACCGTCGGCGAACTGGGGCTGAACCATGTGCCTGCCGGCAGCCTCATGGAACTGATTCACTTCGACGACGACCGGCTGGTGTTGCCGGTGCGCGAAGAGGAGCCCCTGCTGGGAAGCGACCGCCTCATCTTCTCGGGTCAGATTGACCAACTGCTGGAACTGGCTAAGACCTTTCAG
>JAFZMK010000138.1 GCA_017553285.1 Rhodocyclaceae bacterium | reverse complement strand
CTTTCAAAAGCAATACAAAAGTGCGCTCAACCGCACGATGAACCGCGCCGTCACCACTGCGCTGGGCGGCGTGGACGCGGTGCTGTGCGTCATCGAAGCCGGACGGCTGACGGCAGCCGACCGCACGGTGTTTTCCCTGCTGCCGCCGGATGTGCCGGTGATTCTGGTGGTCAACAAAATCGACCGCGTGCGCGACAAAAGCCAGTTGCTGCCCTTTCTGGCGGAAGTCTCGCAAGCCTTCGCCTTTGCCGAAATCGTCCCCGTCTCGGCGCAGACGGAAGACAACCTCGCCCGCCTGCTGGACTGCCTGCGCCCGCACCTGCCCGAGAACGCGCCCTTTTTTGCCGAAGACGAAGTCACCGACCGCAGCGAACGCTTCCTCGCCGCTGAATTTTTGCGCGAACAGCTCTTTCGCCTGCTCGGCGACGAACTGCCCTACGGACTGGCGGTGGAAATCGAAAAATTTGAAAGCGAAGGGCGGCTGCGGCGCATCTGGGCGGCGGTCATCGTCGACCGTCCCGGTCACAAGGCCATCGTCATCGGCAAGGGCGGCCAGCACCTGAAGCGCATTTCCACGCAGGCGCGGCAGGCGATGGAGCGGCTGTTTGACGCGCGCGTGCATCTGGAAGTGTGGGTAAAAGTCAAAGGCGGCTGGGCCGATGACGAGCGCGCCCTGAAAAGCCTCGGCTACGACGAAAACGGATAAGCCATGAGCGCGACCAAACGCCGCGTGCAAGCGCAGCCCGGCTGGGTGCTGCACACCTGGCCGTGGCGCGAAACCAGCCTGATTGCCGAAGTGCTCACGCGCGCGCATGGCCGCCTGAGCGTGGTCGCCAAAGGCGCGCGCCGCCCCACATCGGCGCTGCGCGGGCAACTCATGGCGTTTCAGCCGCTGTTGCTAAGCTGGCACGGCGCGGGCGAACTCAAAACCCTCACGCAAGCCCTCTGGCAAGGCGGTCTGCCCCGGCTGGGCGGCGAGGCGCTGCTGTGCGGCTACTACCTCAATGAACTGATTTTGAAGCTCACCGCCCGCGAAGACCCGCATCCCGGCCTCTTTGCCGCCTATGGCGAAGCCCTGGCGGAGCTTGCCACGCAGGACAACCCTGCCCCCGCGCTGCGCCGGTTTGAACTCGCGCTGCTGGCCGATACTGGCTACGCGCCGGTGCTGGAACGCGAAGGCGGCGCGCAAGGCGCGCCGGTGCAGGCGGACGGGCAATACGTCTATCTTGCCGACCACGGCCCCGCGCGCGCGGGCAACGAACACCCGTTTGATCGCACGCGCCTGCACGGGCAAACCCTGCTGGACATGGCGCGCGGCGATTTTTCCCACCCGCGCACACTGGTGCAGGCCAAAGGGCTGCTGCGCGAACTCATCGAACCCCATTTGCACGGGAAAATGCTCACTACCCGCCGCATTTTTCAGGAAACCCTCGTCCGCCCGCCCCGCGCCGCCGCGTGCAATGGAGAACAGGCATGACCTACTGCAAAGACTGCCGCACGGAATTCATGGTGGAAGCGGACGACCCGTGCCCGCGCTGCGGGCGCTATCTGGGCGGTGCGCGGATGGGGCAGCGGGTGGAAGTGGCGCTGCCCGAACAATCCGCACAACCGGCGGCGCAGAAAACCCTCATGGATGCGGTGCGGGAACACTTTGGCTTTGCGCAACCCGAACCGCCTGTGGCGCAACAAGCCCCCGTCCCGCCGCCCGCTGCGCCCGCGCCGAAAGATGAACCGCCCCGCCCTGCGCAGCAAGGGCAAACGCTTTGGGATGCGATTGCGCAAGGGTTTGTTTCGCTGTTTGTGCGCCTGGTGTTGATAATGCTGCTGGCAGGAATGCTGCTGGAAAAAGTACTGCCGCCGCCAGTGTTGAAGCAGTGTGTGGTGATGATGGCGATTACGATGGCGGTGATCACAATCCTCAGCAAGACATCCCAACGGGCGGCGGAAGATCGGGCGCGGGCGGCGGCGCAACAGCCGCCCGCTGCGCCCGCGCCGGAAGATGCGTCGCCCCGCCCTGCGCAGCAAGTGCAAACACCTTTGGATGCGGCAATGCAAGGGTGTGCTTCGCTGGTTCTGCGCTGGATACCGTTAATTATGGTGGCGAACGTGCTGCTGAACGAGTTGCCGGAGAAAAATCTGCTACCGCCGGTGTGGTGGGCGTGGGCGGCGGCGCTGGCGATTGTGATACCGGTCATCTTCACCTTCAGAAAAACATTCCAAGCAGGCGGCGCAGGAAAAGGCGCGGCGGCAGGCGCGATTGGCGCAGACGGCGGCGCTTCGGTGATTGCGCGCCTGGTGCTGCTGGTGCTGCTGGCGGTTCCCGCGTTGATCGGTTTTGCTGGTCTGGTGTTCGAGGAGCGCAATCCGTATGTGGGCGTACTGTGGCTTTTATACCTGTCTGTTTTTGCGCCGCTTGTCTGTTGTGTGTTTATGCCCTTTGATGAGCTGGATGATTTGATGCGGGGTCATCCCTGGTTTTGTGTAATCTGGCTGCTGTGGGTGTTCTTGGCGACGGGCTTGTTTCTGTGGGGCATGTCTGATCCCAACACATTCCGAATCTTCCTGTCGGTTTTCGGCGGCGGAGAGTATTGACCGCTGCCGCGCCGCGCGCATTCCCTGTACCATTTCCGTTTTCCGTTTCCCTGCACACAGACCATCATGGATTCCCCTATCGAACTTGGCGTCAATATTGACCACGTCGCGACCGTCCGGCAGGCGCGGCGCACCTGGGAGCCGGACCCGGTCTGGGCGGCGGCGGCGGCGCATCTGGGCGGGGCGGATGGCATTACGGTGCATCTGCGCGAAGACCGCCGCCACATTCAGGACGAAGACTTGCGGCGGCTGAAAGACAGCGTGCAGGTGAAACTCAATCTGGAAATGGCGGCGACCGATGAGATGCTGCGCATCGCTTGCGCGCATCGTCCGCAAATGGCGATGCTGGTGCCCGAAGGCCGCGCGGAAATTACGACCGAAGGCGGGCTGGACGTGGCGGGGCAGCGCGCGCGCTTGAAAGACTTTATTGCGCAACTGCGCGAGGCGGGCATCGTTGCCAGCGTGTTTGTGGATGCGGATTTGGCGCAGATTGAGGCGGCGGCGGAAGTGGGCGCGCAGGTGTGCGAAATCCACACCGGCCCGTTTGCGCACGCTTTTCATGACCACGGGCG
>JAFZMK010000137.1 GCA_017553285.1 Rhodocyclaceae bacterium | reverse complement strand
GGCCAGTCGAGCACCGCCTGCGGCAGCAGCAAGCCGTAGGCAGCGACGACAAGCACATCCGGCGCATCGCCACAGGCGGCCAGCGTGGCGGTGCGCAGCGCTTCGTCGCGCAGGCTGGCGGGCTGGAGCACGGGCAGGTGGTGCGTTTGCGCCAGTTGTTTGACCGCGCTGGCGGTCAGCTTCATGCCGCGCCCGGCGGGGCGGTCGGGCTGGGTGAGCACGGCGGGTACGCAAAAACCAGCCTCCACAATCGCGCCTAGCGCGCTGGCGGCAAATTCGGGCGTGCCAGCGAAGGCAACGCGCAGGGCAGCGGGCGCGCCGGTCATGAACGTGCTCCTTCGCGCGCCTGTTTGAGCAGCTTGGTGCGAATGCGGTTTTGCTTGAGTTGCGAGAGGTAATCGACGAACACCTTGCCGTCGAGATGGTCGATTTCGTGTTGCAGGCACACGGC
Source organism: Rhodocyclaceae bacterium (assembly GCA_017553285.1). GTDB lineage: Bacteria > Pseudomonadota > Gammaproteobacteria > Burkholderiales > Rhodocyclaceae > JAFZMK01. The sequence continues at coordinate 13,234 of JAFZMK010000137.1, read as the reverse complement.
CAGCAGCCCGTCGGCCTCGATTTCAAAGGGTTCGCCGTCCAGATTCTGCGCCTGCACCCGCACGCGCGCTGCGCGGGTGATTTTGCTGTAGACGCCGGGCACGGAAAGGCAGCCTTCCTCGTATTCCTGCGTGCCTTCCTGCGCAAGAATCTGCGGATTGACCAACACCATCAGGGCGTTTTTGTCTTCGCTGACATCAATGACGACCAGGCGCTTGTGTACATTGACCTGCGGCGCGGCCAGACCGACGCCGGGCGCGGCATACATGGTCTCGGTCATGTCCTCGGCAAGTTGTTTCAATTGCGCCGTAAATTCGGTTACAGGTGTGGCACTTTGATGCAAACGCGGGTCGGGATAGTGGAGAATAGGTAACAAAGCCATACAAAAAACTTGCCGAACAGGGCTATTGGATGCAAAATCGCTACTGTTTCGCGGTGGAACAGGCAAAGCACGTCTGCCGCGAATGTTTCAGGGTGTGTGTTGCAGAATGTGACTGTGGCGCCACTCTCCCTTCGGAAAGCCACCATCGGAAGCACATTTATGAAGCGCATTATATTCTCTCTGTTCGTTGGCGCGACGGCTGCCCTGTCCGCCCTGCCGGCTGTTCAAGCGGCCTCCGAGCCGGTGCAGGTTGTGCCGGATGCACCTTCTTCCTACACCGTCGTTCGTGGCGATACGCTGTGGAGCATCGCGGGGCGGTTCATCAAGGATCCGTGGCGCTGGCCCGAAGTGTGGCGCATGAACCGCGACCAGATCCGCAACCCGCACCTGATCTATCCCGGTCAGGTGGTGATGTTCGATGGCCGCTATCTGTCCATCGGCAAACCTGTGGGCGACCCGCGCGACATCCGTCCGCGTGTCTACATGGAAGACAGCGACCCGATTCCGACGGTGCCGATGAGCGTCATCACGCCCTTCCTGATCCGTCCGCTGGTGATGGATGAAAGCGTCGTGAAAGATGCGCGCACCATCATCGCGCTGGATGAAAAACGGGTGCTCAGCGGCGAAGGCAACATCGTCTTTGCCGACAACATCGGGCAAGACAACGCGCTGGGCTGGGAAATCTTCCGCCCGGCCAAGCCGATTCTGGATGTAGACGGCAAGACCGTGCTGGCCTATGAGTCCGAACAGGTCGCCGATGCTGCCTTGCAGGCTTCGGGCGAGCCGGCGACGCTGGAAATCGTCGACGCCAAGAGCGAAGTGCTGGTGGGCGATCGCGTGCTGCCGCGCCGCACGCCGGACATCTTCTCCTACGTGCCGCACGGGCCGGAACATGCCATTGAAGGCCGCGTCGTCGGCATCTATCACGGCGTGTATGAAACGGGTCGCCACAGCGTGATGACGCTCAACATCGGCGCCAACTACGGGCTGGAACCGGGGCATGTGCTCGCCATCTATCGCGACCGTGGCGATGTTACCTACGCCGAAAAAGTGGGCGACCCCGGCAAGGTCTATCACCTGCCTTCGTCGCGCATCGGTCTGGCGCTGGTGTTCCGTGTGTTCGACAAGGTGGCCTATGCAATCATCACCGATGCCGATGGCGGCGTGAAGATGGGCGATTTTGTCCGGAATCCCTGAGCACGGGATGACGCAATCCATGCTGGCGCACTGGCTGCGGCTGGTGCTCGCCAGAGGAGTCGGGGCGGCGACGCAGCGAAATCTGCTCGCCGCCTTTGGTTTGCCGGACGCCATTTTTGCCGCTTCGCGCGCAGCGCTGGCGGCAGTGGTGGGCACGCGCATGGCGCAGGCCGTACTGGCGGAGCCAGACACGGCGCAAATCGAACGCACGCTGGCCTGGGCGAACGAGCCGGACAATCACCTTCTCACCCTGGCCGATAGCGACTATCCGCCGGCACTGCTGGAAATTGCCGACCCGCCCGTGCTGCTCTACGTCAAGGGCGACGTGCGGGCGCTGCACGCGGTCAATCCGCTGGCCATTGTGGGCGCGCGCACGGCCACGCCGCAGGGCTTGTCGAACGCGCGCGCCTTTGCGCAACATCTGGCCGAAGACGGCTGGATGGTAGTGAGCGGGCTGGCGCAGGGCATTGATGCCGCCGCGCATGAAGGCGCGCTGGCCGCCGCGCAGGGGCGCACGGTGGCCTTTGTCGGCACCGGGCTGGATCGCGTCTATCCTGCCGCACATCGCGAATTGGCGCACCGCATCGCCGCGCGTGGCGCGCTGGTGAGCGAATTTGCGCTGGGCACACCGCCGAGACCGGGGCATTTTCCGCGTCGCAACCGCCTGATTGCCGGGCTGGCGCGTGGCGTGCTGGTGGTGGAGGCCTCGCTGCAAAGCGGTTCCTTGATTACCGCGCGGCTGGCGCTGGAGAGTGGCCGCGAAGTGTTTGCCATTCCCGGTTCCATCCACTCGCCGCAGGCGCGCGGCTGTCACCGCCTGATTCGGGAAGGCGCGCGGCTGGTGGAGACCATGACCGATATTCTGGAAGAACTGCCGCCGCGCACACACGCCGCGCCTGCGCCTGCGCTGGTGGCGGAAAATTCGCCGCCGCCGCCGCCCGCGCCCCAAGAGGCGGAAGCGCGCGCGAATGCGCCGCAACACCTTGATGCAGCGACAGATACCGAGGCGCGCGTGCTGGCGGCGATGGGCTTTGACCCGGTGGATTTTGACGCCGTCTTTGAGCGCTGTGACTTGACGGCAGCCGATTTGCAAGTAATCCTGTTGCAGCTTGAAATGGCCGGCAAGGTTGGCCGCATGACCGGCGGATTGTTGCAACGCCTTGCCTGAAAAGGCGAAAGCAACGCATCGCGTGGAGTAAAAGATGTTTGAGGTTTTGCTGTTTTTGCTGGAACGCTACGACGATGCCGCGCATTGCCCCAGCGAATGGCAAATGGTTCGCTCGCTGGCGCAGGCGGATCTGGATTGTGAAGACGTTGCCCGCGCCTTGCTGTGGCTCGGGCAGCTTGCGTCGCTGGAACGGCAAACGCAGGTGTTCGCCAGCCCGGGCAAGGATTCGTTCCGCTGCCTGATGGATTCCGAGCGCACCATGCTGGACGCGGATTGTCTGGGCGCGCTGCTGGAGCTGGAACGCGAAGGCGTGCTGGACGCAGCCGGGCGCGAAGCGGCCATTGCCAGCGTCGCCCTGCTCACGGGCGGGGCGCTGGACCGTTCGCAGTGGCTGCTGCTGATGCTGTTTGCGCTGTGGCGGCGCAACTGCACGCCGGGGCGCGAAAAGATGTGCGAACTGTTGCGCCGCTGCCGCCCCGGGCGCGCGTCTGCCGAAGACGAAGCGCTTCCCATGTTGCCCATTTTGCCCTGACAGGAAATTCCCGCATGAGCAAACAACTCGTCATTGCCGAAAAACCCTCCGTCGCCCAAGATATTACCCGCGCCCTCGGGGGCTTTTCGCGCGAGAAGGATTATTTTGAATCGGAAGACTACGTCGTCTCGTCCGCCGTCGGGCACCTGCTGGAACTGGTCGTGCCTGACGAATTTGAAGTCAAGCGCGGCAAATGGACTTTTGGCCACCTGCCGGTGATTCCGCCGCACTTCACCCTCAAGCCCATCGAAAAGACGCAAGACCGCCTCAAGCTGCTGCTGCGCCTGCTCAAGCGCAAAGATATTGACGGCGTCATCAACGCCTGTGACGCCGGGCGCGAAGGCGAACTCATCTTCAACTTCATCGTCGAACACGCCAAGAGCACCAAGCCGGTGCGCCGTCTGTGGCTGCAATCGATGACACCGGCGGCCATTCGCGATGGTTTCCAGCGCCTGCGCGATGCCAGCGAAGTGCAAGGGCTGCGCAACGCTGCCGTGTGCCGCGCGGAAAGCGACTGGCTGATTGGCATCAACGGCACGCGCGCGATGACCGCCTTCAATTCCAAAAGTGGCGGTTTTCACCTCACCACCGTCGGGCGCGTGCAAACGCCCACGCTGGCAATCGTGGTCGAACGCGAACAGCGCATCCGCGCCTTCCAGCCGCGCGATTACTGGGAAGTGGAAGCCACCTTTGCCGCCAGCGCGGGCAACTACGTCGGGCGCTGGTTTGACGAAGCCTTCCGCAAAGTCGAAGGCGACGAGCACGCCAACGCCTACCGCCTGTGGGAACAAGCGCAGGCCGAGGCGATTGTTGGGCGCTGCACGGGCAAAACCGGCGTGGTCGAGGAAGAATCGCGCCCGTCGACGCAGTTGTCGCCGCTGCTCTTTGACCTCACCAGCCTGCAACGCGAAGCCAACGGGCGCTTCGGTTTTTCCGCGCGCACCACGCTGCAACTGGCGCAGGCGCTGTATGAGCGGCACAAGGTGCTGACCTACCCGCGTACCGATTCGCGCGCGCTGCCCGAAGATTATCTCGACACCGTGCGCCGCGTGCTGGGCGAGTTGCCCGCAGAATATGCGCCGTTCGCCCGCCAGATTATCGACGGCGGCTGGGTGCGCCCGAATAAACGCATTTTCAACAACAGCAAGATTTCGGATCACTTCGCCATCATCCCCACCGGCGTGCAGGCCAAGTCGCTCTCCGAGGCGGAGCAGAAAATTTACGACTTGGTTACCCGCCGTTTTCTGGCGGTGTTCTTCCCGGCGGCGGAATACCGCGTCACCACCCGCATCACGCGCATCGCGCAAGACGCTTTCAAGAGCGAAGGCAAAGTGCTGGTCGCCCCCGGCTGGCTGACCATCTACGGCAAGCAGGCAGAAGCGGGCGAGGGCAGCGAAGAAGGTGGGCGCACGCTGGTGCCGGTGGCCGCAGGCGAAGCGGTGCGCACCGAAGAAATCGCGCTGAAAACGCAGCAAACCCGCCCACCGGCGCGCTTTTCCGAAGCCACCTTGCTCTCGGCCATGGAAGGCGCGGGCAAGATGGTCGATGACGAAGAACTGCGCGCCGCCATGGGCGAGCGCGGCCTGGGCACGCCAGCCACCCGCGCGCAAATCATCGAAGGCCTGATTGCCGAACAATATCTGTTCCGCGAAGGGCGCGAACTGGTGCCCAGCAGCAAGGCGTTCTCGCTCATCACGCTGCTTACCGGTCTGGGGGTCTCCTCGCTGATTTCGCCGGAACTCACCGGCGAATGGGAATACAAACTCGCGCGCATGGAGCGCGGCGAACTCTCGCGCGACCAATTCATGCAAGAAATCGCCGCCATGGCGCGCGACATGGTCGAACGCGCCAAGCAGTACGAATCGGACACCGTACCGGGCAATTTCGTCACGCTCGCCGCCCCCTGCCCGAAATGCGGCGGCACGGTGAAAGAAAACTACAAAAAATTCGCCTGCCAGCAATGCGACTGGGCGACCTGGAAAGTCGTTGCCGGGCGGCAGTTTGAAATTCCCGAAATCGAACAACTGCTGGCCACCGGACGGGTCGGCCCGCTGACCGGCTTTCGCAACCGCATGGGGCGCTTGTTCAACGCCGAAGTGCAACTGAATGACGACAAACTGCCGGAATTTGATTTTGGCCAGCCGCGCGAAGGCGAGACGGAAGCGCCCGATTTTTCCGGCCAGCAATCGCTGGGTGCGTGCCCGAAATGCGGCGCGGGCGTCTATGAACACGGCATGGCCTATGTCTGCGAAAAAGCCGTCGGCCCGCAGCGCAGTTGCGATTTCCGCTCCGGCAAGGTGATTTTGCAGCAGCCCGTCTCGCCCGAAGAAATGCGCAAACTGCTCGCCGAGGGTAAAACCAGTTTGCTGAAAGACTTCGTCTCGCAACGCACGCGGCGCAAATTCGCCGCCTACCTGGTGCGCGACGCATCCGGCAAAGTAGGCTTTGAATTTGAAGCCCGCACACCCAAAGCGGGCGCGGCGAAAACCGGCGCAAAAAGCAGCACTGCCAAAGCCAAAACCAGCAAAACCACCAAAACAACCAAGACCAAAACCGCCAGCGCCACGAAAACCCGCGCCCGCAAGACGGCTGGCGCAGAAGGCTGATTGCGCGCGCGCAGGCGCTGAGACGGCGGCGCGCCCCGTGCCGCCGTTTTTGTGCGTCTTAGCCGTGTTCGGTGAAGGCGGCGCGTAGCCATTCGATGTGCGGGGTGTCGGCGTCGTCGAGCAGGACGGCGTCGAAGCGGCAGGGGCGGCGGCGGTGTGCCAGCGGCGCGCGTTGCCGCCACCAGCGGGCGGTGCGGAGGATGCGGCGCTGTTTGGTGGCGGTGATGCTGGCGGCGGCACCGCCGTAGTCTGCGCGGCTGCGCAGGCGCACTTCAAAGAACACCAGCGTCTCGCCTTCCAGCCCGATGAGGTCGATTTCGCCGTAGCGACAGCGGGCGTTGGCGGCGAGAATGCGCACGCCGTGCGTTTCCAGAAAGGCGCGGGCGCGGGCTTCGGCGCGGGCACCGCAGGCTTGCCCGGCAGGGTCTTTCGCGGGGAAAATGGCGGCCAGCAAAGGGAATTTTCGCAACAGGGAGCGCATGAATGCAGGCAGAACAGAAGGCGACATTGCCGGGCGCATTGTATGTAGTGGCTACACCGCTGGGCAATCTGGGCGACATTACGGCGCGCGCGCGCGAGGTGCTGGCGCGCGCGCAGGTGGTGGCTGCCGAGGATACGCGCCACAGCCAGCGCCTGCTGGATGCGTTGGGCATTCGTGCGCGCATGATGGCGCTGCATGAGCACAACGAACAGCAGGCGGCGGGTGCGCTGATGGAGCATCTACGCGCGGGCGCGGCGGTGGCGCTGATTACGGATGCGGGCACGCCGGCGATTTCGGACCCCGGCGCGCGCGCGGTGGCGCGGGTGCAGGCGGCGGGGTTTGCGGTGGTGCCGGTGCCAGGATCGTGCGCGGCGGTGGCGGCGCTTTCCGTCAGCGGACTGGTGGGGGCGCGCTTTGATTTCGTTGGCTTTTTGCCGCCCAGGGCGCAGGCGCGGCGGGCGGCGATTGCCGCCTTGCGCGAACGCGAGCCGGTGCAGGTGCTCTATGAGGCGCCGCACCGCATCGTGGAATGCGTGGCCGATTTGCGGGACGTGCTGGGCGGTGCGCGGGAAATCGTCTTTGCCCGCGAATTGACCAAACTGCACGAGGAAATCGCCCGTATGCCGCTGCGGGAAGCGCCCGCGTGGCTGGCCGCCGATGCCAACCGGCAACGCGGCGAATACGTGTTGCTGCTCGCCGGTGCGCCCGCGCGAGCGATGGACGACATTGGCGCGCGCGAAGCCGCCTTGCTGCGGGCGCTGGCGGAGCATTTGCCGCCGAAGACGGCGGCGGCGATTGTGGCGGAGCATACGGGTTTGCCGAAAAAGCGGCTGTACGAATGCCTGCTGGCGCAAAAAGGCTGAGCCGCCCGCGAGAATCGTCACGGCTTTGCTGCGTTGGTGCTTGCTTTGGCGTGTTGTTCTTGGTCAAAATCTTGCCGTTACGGATTTTGCCGCCACGAGACGATGGAAACGCTCACTTTGCTTCGACCGGATGACTGGCATTTGCACCTGCGCGATGGTGCCATGCTGCGCACGGTGTTGCCGCATACGGCGGCGCGCTTTGGCCGCGCGCTGGTGATGCCGAACCTGAAACCGCCGGTGGCAACCGTGGCGGCGGCGGGCGAATACCGCGCGCGCATCCTCGCCGCGCTGCCGGAAGGCGCACGCTTCACGCCGCTGATGACCTTGTATCTGACCGAGCAAACCACGCCGGAAGAAATCGACCGCGCCGCCGAATGCGGCTTCATCCCTGCCGTCAAACTCTATCCCGCCGGGGCGACGACCAACTCGGCGGCGGGTGTGAGTGCGCTGGAACGCACCTTTCCGGTGTTGGAGCGCATGGCAGAGCGCAATCTGGTGCTGTGCGTGCATGGCGAGTCGACCGACCCGGCAGCGGACATTTTTGACCGCGAACATCTCTTTATCGAACAGACGCTGGCACCGCTGATGCAGCGTTTCCCCACGCTGCGCATCGTGCTGGAACACATCACCACGCGCCAGGCTGCCGAGTTTGTGCGCACCGGCCCCGAAACACTTGCCGCCACCATCACGCCGCAGCATTTGCTGCTCAACCGCAATGCCATTTTTCACGGCGGCGTGCGCCCGCATCACTATTGTTTGCCGGTGCTCAAACGCGAAACACACCGCCTCGCCTTGCTGGAAGCGGCGAGCGGCGGTCATCCGCGTTTTTTCCTCGGCACCGATTCGGCGCCGCACGCGCGCGCCACGAAAGAAGCCGCCTGCGGCTGCGCCGGGTGCTATTCGGCGCACGCGGCCATTGAACTGTACGCGCAGGCGTTTGCCAGTGTCGGCGCGCTCGCGTCTCTGGAAGCCTTCGCCAGCCGCAACGGGGCAGCGTTTTACGGTCTGCCGCCCAATCGCGATACCATCACGCTGGTGCGCCGCGCGCACGCCGTGCCGGAAAGTTTCCTGCTGGCCGAAGGCGGCGATACACTGGTCGGCCTGTTTGCCGGAGAAACCATCGAATGGCAGATGTTGCCGCAAGGAGAATCCGCATGAACCGTCGTCGTTCCTTCCTCTGGCCGCTGCTGGCCTGCTGCGTTGCGCCGATGCTCGCCGCCTGTGAAAACAGCGCCACCGCCTTCCGTCAGGAAGGTCGCAACCACGCCATCATGCTGGTGCGCGAACAGCCCTATTTCTGGTCGGAAAAAATCGACCAGTACATCGTCGCTTCCAACCTGCCCGAATGCCAGCGGCGCGTGCGCATTTACCCCGGCACCAAGCCGCTGATGGAAATGCGCGTCTATTGGGCGGGTGACCACCTCTGGGCGCTGCACCAGGGGCGGCGCTGGTATCTGGTGAGCACCGCGCCGCGCTGTCAGGTGCAGGACTGGAACAACGAAGAAGGCAAGGAACCGGGCGCGCTGCTTGGGCGTTTTGTCTGGGACAAAGCCAAAAAGACGCCGGTGTTTGTGGAAGAAAAAGCCGCCGCGCCCGCCCAGTGAGCGCGCTGGCGCTGGCAGCGGCGCGTTTATAATGACGGCGGGAAGTTCGCCAGGCAATCGCTGCGTCCCGCGCGGGCGTGGAGGAAAGTCCGGGCTTCACAGAGCAGGATGCCGGTTAATGGCCGGGCGCCGTGAGGCGACGGAAAGTGCAACAGAAAGCAGACCGCCGATGGCCGCGCGCATGAGCGGCACAGGCAAGGGTGAAACGGTAGGGTAAGAGCCTACCGCAGCGCAGGTAACTGCCGCTGGCACGGCAAACCCCATCCGAAGCAAGGCCAAATAGGGAAGCCATGGCGTGGCTCGCGTCGCTTCCGGGTAGGCCGCTGGAGCGGCGCAGCAATGCGTCGCCAAGAGGAATGATTGCCCGGCGGCGTGCAAACGTCGCCCGACAGAACCCGGCTTATCGGCGGACTTCCCACTTTCCGCCACTTTTTACTGAAAACCGCGTCCCGCACGCCGTGACGCGGTTTTTTTGCGCCCAAACGAAGCGCAAAGGGTAATTTACGGGAAACGGCTATCTATCAGAAGGGACAAGGAAAAGTGTGTTTTCGCAACGGATTTTCCTTGACCGGATGCAGAATGGTGGGGTAAAGTGGCAGGAAGTAGCAGAAAGTGGCGAAGCGGATTCGCTCGCCACGCGGCGGGTTTTTTCTTATCCGTTTGTTTTCAGGAGCAAAAATGTTTCAAGGGGCGATGCCGCTCAGTCTCGACGCCAAGGGCCGGATTGCGATTCCGGCCCGGTATCGTGACGCGCTCGCTCCTGAGGGCGCGCCGATTGTGCTCACCGCGCATCCCGACCGCTGCCTGATGGTCTATCCCGCCGAAGTGTGGGCGCCGATTCGCGAGCGTCTGGCGGCGATACCGGGGCTGGATGCGGCGCGCTCAAAACTGCGCCGTCTGCTGATGGGCATGGCAACCGAAGAGACGCCGGACGCTTCCGGGCGCGTGTTGCTTGCGCCCGCGCAGCGGCAATGGGCCAATCTGGAAAAACAGGTGTGGCTGGTGGGGCAAGGCTCGCATTTCGAGCTGTGGTCAGATGCCGGCTGGCAGCGGCAACAGGCCGCGATGGAAGAAATTACGCCGGAAGAACTTTCGGCGGCCTTTGCGGACGTGGTGTTCTGATGGAAAAAACAGCGCCCACCGCCCGCGCAGGGCATATCAGCGTGATGCTTGCCGAGGCGGTCGATGCGCTCGTGTGGCGGGGCGATGGTGTGTATGTCGATTGCACCTTTGGGCGCGGCGGTCACAGCCGGGAAATTTTGCGTCGGCTGGATGCTGCGGGGCGGTTGATTGCGTTTGACCGCGACCCGGAAGCGGTGGCGGCAGCCCGTGCGGTCAATGATGAACGTTTTTCGATGCATCACACGGCGTTTTCCGGCTTCACGGCGAAGCTGGACGCGCTGGCGGTGCACGGCGTGGACGGTGTGCTGCTGGATTTGGGCGTGTCTTCGCCGCAACTCGATGACGCCCGCCGGGGCATGAGTTTTCGGCAGGATGCGCCGCTGGATATGCGGATGGACACCAGCCAGGGGGAGGGCGCGGCGCAGTGGCTGCGCACGGCTTCGATTCAGGAAATGACGGAGGTTTTCAGAAATTATGGTGAAGAACGGTATGCTTACGCGATTGCAAAGGCGATTGCATCTGCTCGGACAGGGGGCGATGTTGAAACCACTGGACAGCTTGCCCGTATCGTGGAAAAAGCGGTCCGTTCGCGCGAGCCGGGCCAGCACCCGGCGACGCGCACCTTCCAGGCTATACGGATTTTCGTCAATCAGGAATTAGCGGAATTGAGCGCCGTGCTGCCACAGGCGGTAGCACGCCTGCGCGCGGGCGGTCGCCTGGTGGTGCTGAGTTTTCATTCTCTGGAAGACCGCATTGTGAAACGGTTTCTGCGCGATGAATCGCGCGCCCGCGATGATTTGCCCGCGCGCCTGCCGGTGCGTGCGGCAACGCTGCCTGCGCCGCGTCTGCGGCTGCTGGGGCGGGCGCGCCGCGCCAGTGCCGCAGAAGTGGCGGCCAATGTGCGCGCGCGCAGCGTGGTGATGCGCGTGGCGGAGCGTCTGCCGCAGGAGGCCGCAGCATGATGTGGCGCATCAATGCCTTGCTGTTGCTGGTGCTGGTCGCCTGTGCGCTCAGCCTGGTTTCTTCGCAGCAGCGTGCGCGTCGCCTGTTTGTGGAACTGGAAGCGGCGCAAAAGCATACCAACGACCTCAATACCGAATGGGAACAGTTGCTGATTGAACAAGGCACCTGGTCCAATCACGGGCGCATCGAACAAATCGCCCGCAAACGCTTGAACATGCAAGACCCCGCGCCGGGGCAGGTGATGGTGGTGGAGGGCGTGCGATGAAAGCGCAGAAGACGTGGCCGACGATGCGGCAAAGTCAGGTGCTCGATGCCGGGCTGCCGGCGTGGCGGGCGCGTCTGGTGCTGTTTTTGCTGATGGTCGGCTCGGTGGCGCTGGTCGGGCGGGCGGCCTATCTGCAAGGGATGCACAACGAATTTTTGCAGGCGCAGGGCGAAGCGCGCTATGTGCGCGACGTGACCATTGCCGCCACGCGCGGGCGCATTCTGGACCGCAACGGCGACGTGCTGGCCACCAGCGCGCCGGTCAAAGGTGTCTGGGCGGTGCCGGCGGACGCGCGCGAAATGAGCAAGGCGCAAATGCGCGAACTTGCCAGCCAGCTTGGGATGCGCGTCAAAGACGTGCGCCAGAAAGTGGAATCGGCCACCGGCGGCTTTGTCTATCTGAAACGGCAAGTGGCACCGGCGGCGGCCAGCCGTATTGAAGAAATGAAGCTGCCGGGCATTCACCAGTTGCCGGAATATCGCCGTTTTTATCCCGGCGGGCATGTGATGTCGCATGTGCTGGGCTTTACCGGCATTGACAATAGCGGTCAGGAAGGCGTGGAGCTGGCCTTTGATGCGCAGCTTGCCGGGCACGAAGGGCGCCGCCGCGTGCTGCGCGACAGGCGCGGGCGCATCGTCGATGACGTTGCCGATGTCAGCCCGCCGCGCAACGGGCGGGACGTGACGCTGTCCATCGACTCGAAACTGCAATACATCGCCAACAACGCGCTGCAACAGGCCATTCAGGACAACAAGGCGAAGGCCGGCTCGGTCGTGGTGCTGGACGCGCGCACGGGCGAAGTGCTGGCGCTTGCCAACGCGCCCACCTACAACCCGAACAACCGCGAAAAACTCTCCGGCGCGCAACTGCGCAACCGCGCGCTGACCGATACCTACGAACCCGGCTCGACGATGAAGCCGTTTACCATCGGCTACGCGCTGGAACGCGGCGTGGTGCGCCCGCAAACGGTGATTCAGGTCGATTACGGCTATGCCACCTTCGGCAAGCATCGCATTTCGGACGTTTCGCACAAATACGCCGCGCTCACCGTCTCGGAAATCATCGAACGTTCTTCCAACGTCGGCACGATGAAAATCGGTATGCGTTTTACGCCCAATGAACTGTGGGGGATGTTCCACAGCGTCGGCTTTGGCGCCACGCCGGGGCTGGGCTTTCCGGGCGAAGCCAGCGGGCGGCTGCGGGCGGCGAAAACCTGGCGTCCGATTGAACAGGCGACGATGACTTACGGCTATGGCCTGTCGGTGAGCCTGATGCAGATGGCGCACGCCTACACCATTTTTGCCAACGAGGGCAATCTGCTGCCGCTGTCGCTGGTGCGGCTGGACCGCGCCCCGCAGCCGACGCGGCGCGTGTTTTCGGCGAAAGTGGCGCACGAAGTGCTGGCGATGATGGAAGCGGCCACGCAGCCGGGCGCTTCCTCGCAGCTTGCGCGCGTTTCGGGCTACCGCGTGGCGGGCAAAAGCGGCACGGCGCACAAGCTCTCTGGTCGCCAGTACGTGAAAAAATACATTTCTTCCTTCATCGGCATCGCGCCGGTCTCGGACCCGCGCATCATCGTTGCCGTGATGATTGACGAGCCTTCTGCCGGGGCGCACTTTGGCGGTGCGGTGGCCGCGCCGGTGTTTGCCCATATTGCCGAAGGCGTGCTGCGGGTGCTGGGTGTGCCGCCGGATGCGCCGGTGGAACCCTTGCAGGTGGCGCAGCAGTGGATGGAAGAAGACGAAAGCGGCGAGCCGCCTCCGGCGCTTGCCGACACCTCGCGGGAGGCTTCGCGTGCCACACCGTCCGTGAAGTCCGCAACCGTGCGCAACGTTCTGCCCTCGCATTCCCTCTCGGGTGCGGCGGCGGCAGGAGGCAATTTATGAGTCAGAGCGCGGCACAAGCCGTTTTGGAACAACTCGCGCAGGCGGGCGTGCGTCCCACCGGCGTCAGCGCCGATTCGCGGCAAACGCAGCCCGGCGACCTGTTTCTGGGCTGGGCGGGGCATGTTACCGACGGGCGGCGTTTTCTGGCGGGCGCTGCCGAGCGCGG
>JAFZMK010000013.1 GCA_017553285.1 Rhodocyclaceae bacterium | reverse complement strand
CAGCGGCAAGCTGCCGGCGCTGGCCGTCAGCGGGCCGTTTGGCGCCGTCAAGGAGCAATGCAGCGGCCTCTACGCGCAGACGATGGCAGAGCGCGGCTTTCTCACCATCGCGTTTGACCCGTCGTTTACGGGCGAGAGCGGCGGGCAGCCGCGCTACGTGAACTCGCCCGACATCAATACCGAGGATTTCTGCGCCGCTGTGGATTACCTTTCCACGCGCAGCGACGTGGACGCGCAGCGCATCGGCATCATCGGCATTTGCGGCTGGGGCGGCATGGCGCTCAATGCAGCCGCCGTAGACCCGCGCATCAAGGCCACAGTTGCCACCACCATGTATGACATGAGCCGCGTGACCATGCAGGGTTATTTTGACGAAGGCAACACCCCGGCAGCGCGCCAGAAAATGCGCGCGGCGCTGGCGGCACAGCGCACAGAAGATTACAAAATGATGCCGCGCGCGATATTTGCGTCGTGTGTTTGCGATATTTGAGGCAAAAATGCGTTTCAGGGGGTGTAACTTAATTACTGTGGGTGTAATGGGGTGAGGGTGATAAGGAGGTAGGTGCAGGCGAGCAGGAGGGTTATGGTGGTGGGGATGGCGAATTTGTGGTCGTGGTCGTCTAGCAGGAGGAGTGGCAGGGCTGCGGATAGGCCGAATGTGGCCTGGATTGCCAGGGCGTAGAGGAGTGCTTCGGTCATGGCTTCTGTTCAGTTACTTAGGGCGAGGGGGGATGGCGGGGCGCAGGCCGGGGATGTTTCCGGCGCGGTGTTCCATTTCTTCTGCCCATTCGCCCAGGCGGATGAGGGCGTGCAGGGTGAGGAGGATGGGGGCACGCACGAACAGGGCGATGGGGAGGATGAGGAGGTTGTATTGCCAGCGTTTCATGGCGCATTCCTTTCTTTTTGCACGCATCCCATCTCAGCAATGACGGCGGACAGGTTACGCATCTCCGCGCGCAGGGGATGCTACGGCAGGGGCGGGAGAGGGTAACCCGGCGGCTGTTTTTCGCGCGGGGGATCGGTTAGAGGATGCGGCGGGCGGCGGGGTAGTCGACGGGGTAGTTGGTAATCAACAATTCCGTGCGCTGCGTCTTGCCTTCGCGGTTGCGGCTGATGGTGTACTGGCTGCGCAACTCGGTTACGTGCAGGCCGTCAAAGACGGCGCGCATTTCGGGGCAGTCGTTGATGGTCAAGGCCGCCTTGCCTTGCATGGTGCGCATGGCGTGCGCAAGCTGCGCGTATTCGTCCGCGCCAAATTCCACGCCGTAGCCGGTTTGCTGAAAGTACGGCGGGTCCATGAAAAAGAGCGTGTGCGCCCGGTTGTAGCGGGCGAGGCATTCTTGCCAGGGCAGGTTTTCTATGTACACGTTTTCCAGCCGGGCGCAGGCGGCGGTGAGGTCTTGGCGCATTTTGTCGCGTTGTAAATAGGTTCTGCCTTTTACCGTTTCCACGCCGAAGGACAGACTTGCATATTTTCCGCCGAAGCAGCATTTTTGCAGGTAGTAGAAGCGGGCGGCGCGTTCGATGTCGGTCAAGACTTCGGGTGGTGTGGCGCGCAGGCGGTAAAATTCTGCGCGGGCGACGATGGTGTAGTCGAACAGGCGCAGAAATTCCGGCAGGTGCCGCTGGATGACGCGAAAGAAGTTGACGATGTCGCCGCACACGTCATTCAAGATTTCCGCGCCAGACGGCGGCTTGCGGAAGAATACGGCGGCACTGCCCGCGAACGGCTCGCAGTAGCACTCATGCGCGGGCAGACGGGCGATGATCTCTTTTGCCAGGCGGCGCTTGCTGCCATTCCACGGGAAGAGGTTGCGCGAGAAGGCGGGGTGTTG
>JAFZMK010000136.1 GCA_017553285.1 Rhodocyclaceae bacterium | reverse complement strand
CTAAAGCGGCTTCCGACTCCGGCGGCCAAGGCTGCGCTTTGCCTTTCCGCCTCCGTCCCCCAAGGGGGGCTGCCGCCCGCCGTTGGGCGGCCATGCGG
Source organism: Rhodocyclaceae bacterium (assembly GCA_017553285.1). Lineage (GTDB taxonomy): Bacteria > Pseudomonadota > Gammaproteobacteria > Burkholderiales > Rhodocyclaceae > JAFZMK01. The sequence goes on along the minus strand of JAFZMK010000136.1, from coordinate 17,130 downwards.
CGGGCGGTTTGTGCCCCCCACGTTCGTGCCAGCCGCGCTGCGCGCGTCTGTCACTCTCTGTTCCACGTCGCCGCTAAAGCTGCTCCGACTCCGGCGGACAAAGCTGCGCTTTGCCTTTCCGCCTCCGTCCCCTACGGTGGCGACGCAGTCTGTAGGGGCGCAATTCATTGCGCCCTAATGGGTTATATACAGGGGCGGGGTATGAAACGGGGCACGATGGATGCGCCGCAGCCCGTAGATGCCCCCCTCCGTCCCCGCCTTCGGCGACGTGGAGATACGGCGCCGCCGTGACGGAGAGGTGCGGCGGCAGGATGCGCATGGGCCGCCGGTGCGGTTCAATGAATATCCGTTATTTGGTAGTAGGCGTCTGCTACGCCAAAAATCGAGTGGTAACTGCGCCAGCGGGCGGGGAGGGTTTCTCCCAGGGAAACCGGGCGGGGGGATTGGGTGATGGGGATTTCGGTATGCAGTATGTCATAGCCTTCGTGCCGCCCAAGGAAAGGGAGGTCGATGACGGTGTCCCTGCCTCGGGTCTCGAAGCACCACTTGCCGTCTTTTTGCGGCAGACGGACACGGGGGATGCGGTTGCTGTCGCTGGTGCAATAGACTCTGCGCAGGATGACTTCTTGCTCGTCTGATGGGCCGCGCAGCCAGTTGATGAGCATGTCCGCCGCCAGCGCCAGTACCAGCGCCGCCAGCAGGGTGCTCAGGGGGTGCAGCCAGCGCAACTTGTTTTTTAGCCAGTCAACATCACTGCCTTCTTCCAGCAGAGAGGTATGGGTGCCAATGAGGAACAGAGTCAGGAAAGTCGCAGTCAGGAGAGCCAATGCGAGCGCCGATACCCACACCAGCCCAAGCAATATGCTTCCAAGACGGAGCGGTACAAGCGCATAGACGCTCCATGCCACCAGCATGGCAGGCAGCCAGAATAGATGCAGACGGTCGTTGTTCAGGAAGGCGTGCAGATACTCTTTCATGGGGCGGGGGAATGTTCGCCGGGCGCGGCGGGGTACGGTTGGCGTTGCAGCAGCCAGGCGGCGGCCAGACCATTGACCAATCCCGTCACCGTGGCGGCGAGGGTGAGGACGGGGATGAGGTAGAGCACGCCTTCGTGCGGCACCAGCCACAGGCGCACCAGCACCAGTTGCCCGCCCAGATGCGCGAAGGCGGCCAGTATGCTGAGGGTGACGGGGCCGAAAAAACGCGCGGGCAGATGCACCGCTGCTGCCAGTGTGACGAGGCTGGCGAGCGCGCCGGTGAGACTGAGAAAAAAGCCGGGGGCGAGAAACTGCCCGAGCAGCAGGCTGCCGGCGAACACGCGCAGCAGCGAGACCCACGCCGCATCGCGCCAGCCCCAGCGCACCAGCACGACCAGCACGATGATGTTCGCCAGCCCCGGCTTGACGCCCGGCAAGGGCAGCGGGATGGCAGCTTCGGCCAGCGAGAGGGCAATCGCCGCCGCGCTCAGGCGGGCGATGCGCAGGTCTTCCGGGGCGGCTTCAATACGCAAGACTGTCATGGTCGGCGCGGCTTCCGGTCAGCCGGATGCTGACTTCGCTGGGGGCGCAGATGGCGACGGCACCGGCCTGTCGCAACCAGCCTTGCCGCACGCAATACTGGCGCGGCCCCGGGTCGGCGGCGATGCGCGCCTGCCCGGGCGCGATTTCCACCACGGTTTTGCCTAGCGCGCCATCGACGGCAAGCGTGCGCGGCGCGTTCAGTGGCAGATGGGCGACGAGTTGCCCGCGCGCGCGGATTTCCACGCCGTCGGCGTGCGCGCCGCGCCAGAAGGCGAACGCGGAAAACACGCACAACGCCAGCGCCGCGCCCAGCGTGAGCACATCGCCGGGGCGCAGCAGTGCGCGCCAGTGCGGCGTGGCGGTGGCGGCGTTCATCCGCCCGTGCTGTGCCGCGCCAGCGCGCGGTGGCGCACCAGTACGCGCGAGTTGTTGGTAAAGCGCGTGGCCAGTTGTTCGGCGATGTAGACCGAACGGTGCTGCCCGCCGGTGCAGCCGATGGCCACGGTCACGTAACTGCGCCCGTCGTGCATGTAATGCGGCAGCCAGGTGCGCACGAAGCGGCTGATGTCTTCAATCATCGTGCCCGCTTCGGGCTGCGCGGCGAGAAACTCTGCCACCGGCGCATCCTGCCCGGTGAGCGCGCGCAGCGCCGGGTCGTAATGCGGATTGGGCAGGCAGCGCACGTCAAAGACCAGGTCGGCATCCAGCGGCAGCCCGTATTTGAAGCCGAACGATTGAAACACCAGCGTCAGGTTCTGGAAGGGGTCGATGGTCAGCAGTGTTTGCACCCAGGTTTTCAGCGCCGCCGGTTTCAGGTCGCTGGTATCAATGTGCTGCCCCATGCGCGCGATTTGTTCCAGCGCATCGCGCTCTTGCGCGATCGCCTCGGGCAGGGAAACGTTGTCGCCGCCCATCGGGTGACGGCGGCGAGTCTCGGAAAAACGCGCAATCAGGGTTTCATCGCGGGCGGTCAAAAACAGCAAAATCAAATCCAGCCCTTCTTGCACTTGCAGCGCCTTGAGTTGCTGCGGCAGCGCCGCCAGCCCGATGCCGGCGCGAATGTCGATGGCGACGGCGACGCGCTCGCGCCCGTCTTCGCGCATCTGCTGCACAAACTGGGGCAGCAGCGGCGAGGGCAGGTTATCGACAACAAAATAGTTCGCGTCTTCCAGCACATGCAGGGCAATACTTTTGCCCGAGCCGGAAAGACCGCTGATGACGACCAGTTGCATGGCGCGTATTTTCAGGTGACAGGACGAACAGCGAAAGATACGCGAAAACGCGCACAAATTGGAAATTGTGCTGCGGCATAATGACGACCCGCCATGTTGACCGTCAGGAGCCGCCATGCGCGCGCAACCCGCAGACCCCGATTATGAAGACGACTGGGGCGGAGACGAACCCGCCGTCCCGAGCAAAACCCGCCGCAAGCGCGAAATGCACCAATTGCAGGCGCTGGGCGAAGCACTCGTCGCCTTGCCCGCCGAACGCCTCGCCCGCGTGCCGCTGCCCGAAGAATTGCGCGAAGCGGTGCAGGACGCCCGCCGCTTTTCCAGCCACGGCGCGCACCGTCGTCAGTTGCAATACATCGGGCGCTTGATGCGCACGGTCGAAGCCGAACCCATCCGCGCCGCGCTGGAAGGTTTCGCCCACCAAAGCGCCCGTGAGGCCGCCGCGCACCAGCGTTTGGAGCGCCTGCGCGCCCGTCTGCTGGAAAATGACGACGCCTTGCACGACATCAAAACCCAATGGCCGCACGCCGACCTGCAACACCTGCGCACACTCGCGCGCAACGCCCGCAAGGAAGCCGCCGCCGCCAAACCGCCGCGCGCCGCGCGCGAATTGTTCCGCCAGTTGCGCGCGCTGGCCGATGCTGCCCCCGCGCCCGAGGAGGACGCCAACGATGAATGACACGCCCGCGCCCGTGCGCATCGGGCTGGTTTCCGTCAGCGACCGTGCCAGCGCGGGCGTCTATGCAGATGAGGGCATTCCCGCGCTGCGCGAATGGCTCACCGCCGCGCTCATTACGCCGTGGCAGGCGGAAACCCGCCTGATTGCCGACGAACAGGCGCAGATTGAGGCGACCCTGATGGAACTGGCAGATGAGCGCGGCTGCTGCCTGATTTTCACCACCGGCGGCACCGGCCCTGCTGCGCGCGATGTCACGCCTGAGGCGACGCGCGCCGTGGGCGAGCGCGAATTGCCCGGCTTTGGCGAAGAAATGCGCCGCATCAGCCGCCACTTTGTGCCCACGGCGATTCTCTCGCGCCAAACGGCAGTCACGCGCGGGCGCTGCCTCATCATCAATTTGCCCGGGCAACCGAAATCCATCCGTGAGACCCTCGAAGGCGTGCGCCAGCCCGACGGCGCGCTGCATCCGGAAGGACTATTCGCCGCCATTCCGTATTGCGTGGAACTGCTCGGCGGCCCGCTGTTGCAAACCAACGAGACCGTGATTCGCGCCTTCCGCCCGAAGAAAAAGTGAGCGTAGCGGGAACCCAAACAGCGTGGGACGGTGGCAAAAAGGCATCGCGGCGCTTTGCCCGCAGGGTGCGGGCGGTGCGCAAAATAAAACACGCCGCAGCTTGTGCGTCTGCGGCGTGTGATTTTGAGTGTGCGGATGCGGTGCGTTCGTTACACCACGGCTTCTTCTTTTTCTTTTTTCGGCTGCACGAACTGGGCGCGGGAGACGCCTAGCCAGAGGGCAATCGGGCTGGCGACGAGTACGGATGAATAAATGCCGAAGCAGATGCCGATGGTCAGCGCGACGGCAAAATAGTGCAGCGCTTCGCCACCGAAAATGAGCATGGAGAGCACCATAATCTGCGTGCTGCCGTGGGTGATGATGGTGCGCGAGATGGTGCTGGTGATGGCGTGGTTGATGACTTGTTCGGGGTTGAGGTGGCGCTGGCGGCGGAAGGTTTCGCGCACGCGGTCAAAGACGACCACCGATTCGTTGACCGAGTAGCCGAGTACGGCAAGCACGGCAGCCAGCACGGGCAGGGAAAATTCCCACTGGAAGAAGGCGAAAAAGCCGACGATGATGATGACATCATGCAGGTTGGCGATGATGGCGGCGATGGCGAAACGCCATTCAAAGCGCATCGCCAGATAGAGGACGATGCCGATGACGACGACCAGCAAGGCCATGGCACCATCGCTGGCAAATTCCTTGCCGACCTGCGAGCCGACAAATTCGGCGCGGTTGAGCGTGGGCGGGTTGTCTGCGCTGGCGGCGGTCAGTACGTCCATGACCCGCTGCGAGAGCTGGTGCGCATCGGGCGTGCTGCCGCTGCCTTCCGCGCCGGCGTCGTGGTTGGGCAGGCGGATGAGTAACTGGCTGGCGGTGCCGAAGCGTTGCACCTGGGCGTCCGGGATTTGCTGTTCGGCCAGCGTGGCGCGGATGGCGTCGATATTGGGCGGCTGCGCATAGGAGATTTCCAGCAGCGTGCCGCCGGTAAATTCGACGGAGAGATTCAGCCCGCGCAGGGTAATGAAGACGACGGCGAGGATGAAGGTGATGACGGAAATGATGTTGAACTTCAGCGCATGGCGCATGAAGGGGATGTCTTTCCGGATGTGGAAAAATTCCATGATGATGGGCTTCCTGGCGGGTTATCCGATGTGCAGGCGGGCGACTTTGCGCTGGCCGTAAATGAAATTGACGATCATGCGCGAGACTACGACCGAGGTGAAAATCGAGGTGAGAATGCCCAGACAATGCACCACGGCAAAGCCGCGCACGGGGCCGGAGCCAAAGGCGAGCAGGGCGATGCCGGCGATGAGGGTGGTGATGTTGGAATCGAGAATGGTGTCGAAGGCGTGGCTGTAACCGGCGCTGATGGCGGCCTGCGGCGTGGCGCCGTTGCGCACTTCTTCGCGGATGCGTTCGTTAATCAGCACGTTGGAGTCAATCGCCATGCCCAGCGTGAGCGCCATGGCGGCAATGCCGGGCAGGGTGAGCGTGGCTTGCAACAGCGAAAGCAGGGCGACCAGCATGAGCAGGTTGGCGGCCAGCGCGATGGAGGAGACGACACCAAACAGCGAGTAATACACCGACATGAAGATGATGATGGTGACAAAGCCCCACAGTGTGGAGTTGAAGCCTTTGGAGATGTTTTCTTCGCCGAGGCTGGGGCCGACGGTGCGTTCTTCAATAATCTGCATCGGCGCGGCCAGCGAGCCAGCGCGCAGCAGCAGGGCAACGTCGCGCGCTTCGGTGGTGGTCATGGAGCCGGAAATCTGTACGCGGCCACCGGGGATTTCTTCGTTGATGACCGGCGCGGTGACGACTTCGCCCTTGCCTTTTTCCACCAGGACGATGGCCATGCGCTTGCCGACGTTGTCGTGCGTGAGACGGCGGAAGATGTTGGCACCGGCGGTGTCCAGCGAAAGATGCACGGCGGGCTGGTTGGTGCGGCTGTCAAAGCCGGGCTGGGCGTCGTTGAGACGGTCGCCGGTGAGTTCGACTTGATTGTCGAGCAGCAGGGGGATTCCGTCGCGGTTTTTGTACAAGGTGGTGCCGGGCGGTACGCGCCCTGCCAGCGCCGCTTCCAGCGCGCCGGGCGAATCGTCGACCATGCGGATTTCCAGCGTGGCGGTGCGCCCGAGGATGTCTTTGGCTTTGGCAACATCTTGCACGCCGGGCAGTTGCACGACGATGCGGTCGGCACCTTGCTGCTGGATGATGGGTTCGGCGACACCGAGTTCGTTGATGCGGTTGTGCAGGGTGGTGATGTTTTGCTTGATCGCCGATTCGCGGATGGCGAGTTGGGCGGCGTCGGTGAGCGTGGCGATGAGGGTGGTGCCGTTGCCGTCGCTGTCGGGACGTTCGGTGAGCGTGAAATCACCCAGTTGGTGACGCAGGGTGTTTTTCACGCCGTCGGCCAGCGCGGCATCACGCAGGCGGATTTCGATGGTGCGCTCCACACGGCGCACGCCGCCGTGGCGAATGCCCGCTTCGCGCAGGGTGGTGCGGAAATCGCTGGCGGAAGTGTCGAGCCGCTTGGTGATGGCGCCGTTCATGTCGACTTCCAGCAGGAAGTGCACGCCGCCGCGCAAGTCCAGCCCGAGGTACATCGGCAGCGCGCCAATGGCGGTGAGCCAGTTGGGCGAGGCGGAAAGCAGGTTCAGCGCGACGACGTAGGAAGGGTCTTCGCGGTCAGGGTTGAGTTGCGCTTCGATCAGATCGCGGGCGCGCAACTGCGTGTCGGTATCGGCAAAGCGCAGGCGGACGCTGTTTTCATCGGTGAATACGCCGGTGTGGCTGATGCCCGCTTGTTGCAGCGTGGATTCGAGTTCGGCAGGCAGGGTGTTTTCCAGCTTGACGGTGGCCTTGGCGCTGGAAATCTGCACGGCAGGCACTTCGCCATAAAAATTGGGCAGGGTGTAGAAAAAGCCCCAGATCAGCAGCAGGCAGACGAGGATGTTTTTCCAGAGCGGGTAACGGTTCATGGCAGTGGTTTCACCGAAGGATGGCGTGCGCGCGCGCGGCAGCATCACGCGGCGCGCGCGGCGGGGAAGGTTAGAGGTTTTTCAGCGTGCCTTTGGGCAGGATGCGGTCGATGGCGTGGCGTTCCAGGGCGATGTTGACGCCTTCTGCCACTTCTACGCGCACGAGGTTTTCGCCCAGTTCCGCAATGCGGCCAATGATGCCGCCCTGGGTGCGCACTTCGTCGCCTTTTTGCAGTTGGGCGAGCATTTCGCGGTGTTCTTTGGCGCGCTTCATCTGCGGGCGGATGAAGAGGAAAAAGATGACGACAAACATCACCAGCAGGGGCATCAACTGGGCAAGCGCCCCCGGCTGTTCGGCTGCACCTGCGGCGGCTTGGGCGTAGGCAAGGGAAATCACGCGGGTTTCTCCGTTCGGGTTTGAAAAACGGAAAATTATAGCAAAGCGGGGGAGCCGTCCGCAGCGGGCAAATCGGCTACATGCGCGCGCACCAGCGCGCTGGCGCTGGCGGCCAGATGCGCGCGGGCGCGCAACACGTCTGGCGTTGCCGGGGCATTGCCCAGCGCGACGGCAAGGTTGCGCTGCCAGCGTTCAAAGCCGATGCGGGCAATGGCGCTGCCAGCCATGCGCGCGCGGAAGTCGGTTTCCGTCCACGCGGCAAGTTGGCACAGCGAGGCGGTATCCAGCCCGTGGCGGGGGGCAAAATCGGCTTCGCGGGTAAAGGGGGCAAAACGGTTCCAGGGGCAGGCAAGCTGGCAATCGTCGCAGCCGTAGATGCGGTTGCCGATGGCGGGGCGCAGTGCTGCGGGAATTTCGCCCGCGTGTTCGATGGTGAGATACGAAATGCAGCGGCGCGCGTCCAGCCGGTAGGGGGCGACAATGGCGCCGGTGGGACAGGCGCGCAAACAGGCGGTGCAGGTGCCGCAATGGTTGGGCGAAGGTTGCGGCGCGTCGATGGGCAAAGGCAGGTCGGTGAAAATTTCGCCCAGAAAGAAAAACGAACCGAGTTTGCGCCCGATGAGCAGCGTGTGCTTGCCGCGCCAGCCCAGTTGCGCCCGCCGCGCCAGTTCCACTTCCAGCACGGGGGCAGAATCGACGAAAACGCGAAAACCGTGCGGGGCGGCATCATGGATGCGTTCGGCCAGTTGTTGCAGGCGGCGACGCAGGGTTTTGTGATAGTCGCGCCCCAGCGCGTAGCGGGCAACATAGGCGGCGTGCGGGTTGGCCAGCGTGGCGCGGGCATCGTGCGCCTGCGGCCAGTAAGGCAGGCAGACGCAGATGGCGCGCAGCGTGCCGGGCAGCAGTTCGGCAGGACGGGCGCGCATCAGCCCGTGGCGCGCCATATAATCCATGCCGCCGTGAAAGCCCGCGTCCAGCCAGGCGCAAAGCCCCGGTTCTGCGTCGGAAAGGTCGATACCCGTGACGCCCGCGCATTCCAGCCCCAGCGCGCGCGCCCACTCGTCGATTTGTGCGCGCAGTCTGGTCAAAGATTCGGCGTTTTCCGGCGGAGAGTTGCAATGAACCGTTTGCATCATGATTGCGATGATACCCACTCGCCCGCTGTCGCGCCGATGACACGCTCTTTTGCACTGCCCGACGAAGCCGCCACCGCTGCCCTGGGCGCGGCGCTGGCGCGCAATCTGCCGCGCGACGGGCGTTTGCGGGTGTATCTGCTGGGCGATTTGGGCGCAGGCAAGACCACGCTGGTGCGCGCGATGTTGCGCGCGCTCGGCTATACCGGTGCCGTGCGCAGTCCGACCTACACATTGGTTGAACTTCATGTGGTTTCTGGATTACACTTTTATCACTTTGATTTTTATCGTTTCACAAGTCCGGAAGAATTTCTGGAAGCAGGTCTGGACGAGTACTTCGACGAAGCCGCCATTTGCCTGCTGGAATGGCCACAGCGCGCCGCCCCCTTCGTGCCTGCTGCGGACATCGAAATTTCTCTGGAAATTCAGCAAAATACGCGCCGCGCCACGTTGCGTGCCGCAAGTTTGACAGGAAGCGAATGTCTGGCCAGTCTGCACCTTCCCCCAACGCCTTGACGCCCTCTGGCGAGCGGCCTGTGGCGGGCATGACCCGGCGCGGTCTGTTCCGTTGTGCCGGTGCGGTGCTGGCGATGATGGTCAGCCCGGTGGGGCTGGCGGGCGCTTCGCGCGTGGTGGCCGCGCGCGTCTGGCCGGCAGAGGAATACACGCGCGTCACACTGGAAAGCGCGCAGGACGTGAAGTTTTCCTCCATGGTGCTGCGCGGTCCCGACCGGCTGGTGGTCGACCTGCATGACGTGACGCTCGATTCCGTGCTGCGCACGCTGCCCGAAAAAGTGCTGAAGGATGACCCGCTGGTGCAGCGCATCCGCGTGGGCGACTACCGCCCCGGCATCGTGCGCATCGTCTTTGACCTGAAAACCGAAATCAAACCGCAGCTTTTCACGCTCAAGCCCATTGCCAATTATGGTCACCGGCTGGTAGTCGACATTTACCCCGCCAACCCGCCCGACCCGCTGCTGGCGCTGATTGAAAAATTCTCGCCAGCAGACGGTGCCGATGGCAGCAAAGGGCGCGATGTCGGTCCTCCCAACAAGAAAGGGAGCAAACAGCCGCCCGCGCGTGTAAAACGTTTCTACACCATTGTGGTTGATGCCGGTCACGGCGGCGAAGACCCCGGCGCCATCGGCGCCCGTGGCACGCACGAAAAACAGGTGGCGCTGGCGATTGCCCGCATCTTGCAGAAGAAAATCGACGCCCGCTCGGACATGCGCGCCGTGCTCACCCGCAAGGGCGATTACTTCGTACCGCTGCATCAGCGTGTGGCGCTGGCGCGGCGCGCCAAGGCAGACTTGTTTGTTTCCGTGCACGCCGATGCTTTCGTGCGCCCCGATGCCAGCGGCAGCTCGGTGTATGTGCTCTCGGAACGCGGTGCCTCCAGCACGGCGGCCAAATGGCTGGCGCAAAAGGAAAACGATGCGGACTTGATTGGCGGCGTCAATATTGCCGCGCAGGATGGGCACTTGGCGCGCACGCTGCTGGATTTGTCGCAGACGGCAACGATTAACGACAGCCTGAAACTGGGCGGCGCCGTGCTCACCGAACTCGGCGGCCTGAACCGCCTGCACAAACCCAAGGTAGAGCAAGCCGCCTTTGCCGTGTTGCGCTCGCCGGACATTCCCTCCATCCTCGTCGAGACTGCCTTCATCAGCAACCCGCAAGAAGAACAGCGGCTGAAAGACCGCGCCTACCAAGAAAAAATGGCCGACGCCATCCTGCGCGGCATACAGGCGTATTTGCGCAACAGCCCGGTCAACCGCACCACCGTAGCGATGGCCAACTAAGGCCAGACGGAAGCGACGGTGCGACGGCGCACAGGCGCACGCGGGCGGAAGGGAAAAGCGCAGTTCCGCGAGGGGGTGTTCTGCGGTATCCTTGCGCGATTCTTTCTGCCGCCACAGGTGTCGTACCAAATGTCAGTTCTCCGAGTCCCGGCGGAGCCTTCGGCTGAGCCGGAACCGGCCTCACGCGGTTTGCTGGACGTAACACACAGTCCGCTGGCCGTCTTCGGGTTTTGCGTGTTGTTGCTGGTCGCCATAGCCTACGCGGGCTACGGGCTGGTGACGGATGTGCGCGCTTCGGCCACCGAAATCACCTCCTGGCTGCCGATGCTGCTGCTGGTGCTGGCCTTGCTGATTGCGCTGGGCTTTGAGTTTGTAAACGGCTTTCACGACACGGCCAACGCGGTCGCCACGGTGATTTACACCAACTCGCTGCCGCCGCTGGTGGCGGTGCTCTGGTCGGGGATATTCAACTTTCTCGGCGTGATGTTATCAACAGGCGCGGTGGCCTTCGGGATCATCGCGCTTTTGCCATTGGAGCTGGTGCTCAACGTCGATGCCGCCTCCGGCGGACTGATTATGGTGTTCGCCATGTTGATTTCGGCGATTGCGTGGAATCTGGGCACCTGGTGGCTGGGCTTGCCGGCGTCGTCTTCGCATACCCTGATTGGTTCCATTCTCGGCGTGGGCATTGCCAACGCGCTGATGAACGGGCGCGGCATATTAAGCGGCGTGGACTGGTCGCAGGCGGTGAGGGCGGGCTATGCGCTGCTGTTCTCCCCGCTGGTCGGCTTTGTCGTCGCCGCCCTGCTGCTGCTGGCGCTGCGCGTGCTGGTGCGCAACCGCGCGCTGTACGAAGCGCCGCGTGGCAACACCCCGCCGCCGATGTGGATTCGCGCGCTGCTGGTGCTCACCTGCACCGGCGTTTCGTTCGCCCACGGCTCCAACGACGGGCAAAAGGGCATGGGGCTGATTATGCTGATTCTGGTCGGCACGCTGCCGCTGGCCTACGCGCTGGACCGCACGGTCTCCGAGGCCGACACGCCGCGTCTGGTCGCCATTGCCGAAGCCGCGCAGCAATCCATGGCCGCCGAAGGCGTGCAGGCCAGCGCGCTGGTAGAGCACCCGCGCACGGTGCTCACGCGCTATGTGCAAAACCGTGGCCAGCGCGCCTTGCAGCCCGAAGACCTCGCTGCGCTCTCGGCGATGATGGAGCAGGTGCGCGCGCAGGTAGAGCAATACGGCTCGGTAGCTGGCGTGCCGCCCGCGCAGGTGGTGCAAATTCGCAATGACATGTATCTGACCTCGGAAGCCATCCGCATCATGGAAAAGCACTTGCCCGCCGTCTTTGACGCCCAGACGCGCGGGCAACTCAAAACCTTCCGCAAGGAAATCGACCGCACCACCAAGTTCATCCCGCTGTGGGTAAAAGTGGCGGTTGCCATTGCGCTGGGGCTGGGCACGCTGGTGGGCTGGAAGCGCGTGGTGCGCACCGTGGGCGAAAAAATCGGCAAGGAACGCATGACCTACGCGCAAGGCGTGTCGGCGCAGTTTGTCGCGATGACCACGATTGGCGCCGCCGACGTATTTGGCCTGCCGGTATCGACCACGCACGTGCTCTCCTCAGGCGTAGCGGGGACGATGGCGGCAAACGGCTCCGGCCTGCGCGGGGCGACCATCCGCAACCTGCTGCTCGCCTGGGGTCTGACCCTACCAGCGGCGATGCTGCTGTCGGGCTGTTTGTACTGGCTGCTGCACTGGATTTTCTGAAGCGCCGTATGGCGCTGGGCAGGGACGCGATTTATCGCGCCCGGGGCGTTTGCGTCGCAGCCATTGCACCCTATCGCGTGCGCCGGTTCGCCCTGCAACCGTTTCGGGCGAATGATTATTCGCCCCTGTCTATAACCGCCTAGGGCGCAATAACGCGCCCTTACGCGCGCGGTGCCGCCTCAGGGGTGCGTCATTGCGCCCGCGTCGCATCCGCCTTCTGCTTGGCATGAGTCGGGCGAGAACCGCAGTTATTTGCGCAGTGCCCGTCTCAGTGCATGGATTTCACGACCGCTTTCCCAGTGTTTGCACCGTTTTCTGGCGGACGGGTGGGGTGAAAAATCTTTACGGATTTCAAGTCGGACTTGAAATCTGTAAGGTTCATCGATAGAATTTTTGCCTGTTTCGGGCGGAAAAGTCCATCGATACGCAGGAAGATGCCATGATTTTTGAACGGGAACTGGCGGGTGAACTCAGGCGTTGTGCCGGAATGCTTCCGGTCGTGACGCTGCTGGGGCCGCGCCAGTCCGGCAAGACGACGCTTGCCCGCGCCGTGTTCCCGAACCACGCCTACGTGAATCTGGAAGACCCGGACGTGCTGCGCCTTTCCCGCGAAGACCCGCGCGGCTTCTTCGCCGCATTCCCGCCGCCGGTCGTCATCGACGAAGTGCAGCGCAACCCGGAGCTGCTTTCGCGCATCCAGACGATGGCGGACGCCGACCAGACGCCGGGGCGCTTCGTCCTCACCGGCTCGCACCAGCCGCTTTTGCAGGAGAAGATTGCGCAGACGCTCGCGGGGCGCACGGCGCTTTGCACGCTGCTGCCCCTGTCCCTGCGGGAACTCGCCGTCGGCGGCGTCCAGCCTGACCGCGACACCGCCATTTTCCGTGGGGGATTGCCGCGCGTCCACGCCTCGCGGCTGCCTGCGCGCCGCGTCTACGGCGACTATCTGCGCACCTACGTGGAGCGCGACGCGCGGGCGCTGGTGAACGTCTCCGACTGGATGCGCTTTGAAACCTTCCTGCGCCTGCTCGCCGGGCGCGTCGGGCAGGTGCTCAACCTGCAAAGCCTCGCCGGTGATGTCGGCGCCTCCTCAACCACGCTGGCGAAATGGCTCTCCGTGCTGGAGGCGAGCTTCGTCATCTTCCGGCTGCCGCCCTACTGGCGCAACTTCGGCAAGCGCCTCATCAAGGCGCCGAAGGTGTATTTCACCGACACCGGGCTGGCCGCGAACCTGCTCGGCATTGACTCGCCGCAGCAGGTCGGGCGCGACCCGCTGCTCGGCGGCCTTTTTGAGAACCTCGTCGTGCTCGAAGCGCTCAAGGCGCGCCTCAACGCCGGCCTTGAGCCGTCGCTCTACTTCATCCGCGACAACAGCGGCATTGAAATTGACCTCGTCTTTGATGCCGCGCGCCGCCTGCACCTGCGCGAAATCAAGGCATCCATGACGCCCGACCTTTCCTTTGGCCGCCACATGGCGCGCCTGCGCAAGGCCGTGCCGGACGTTGCCTCCTGCGGCGTCTACTACGCCGGAGACCCCTGGCCGCTCCCGCCCGATGGCCGTTTCGTCCCCTTCAATGAGACCGCCGCCGACATCGACGGTTGCGCAGCCCTCGTCCCCCAGCCCCTGCCGTAAAACACGGCCACGCAATACCGGTTGCGCGGTACGGTTGCCGGGTTTTCTGCACAATCACTTCGCCGGTTTTTTGCGCCCGCTGCGGGTGGGTTTGGTGCTGTGTCTGGCCATGTGGCGGGCGAGGTGTTCGCCAGTGTGGCTGCCTGCGGTGGCGGCGATGGTCTCGGGGGTGCCGGTGGCGAGGATGGTGCCGCCGCCGTCGCCGCCTTCGGGGCCTAAGTCAATAATCCAGTCGGCGCTGTGGATGACGTCCAGATTGTGTTCGATGACGACGATGGTGTTGCCCGCGTCGCGCAGCCGCCCCAGTACGCCGAGCAGCAGTTCAATATCCTGAAAATGCAGGCCGGTGGTGGGTTCGTCGAGTATGTAGAGGGTGTTGCCGGTGTCGCGCCGGGAAAGTTCGAGGGCGAGTTTGACGCGCTGCGCTTCGCCGCCAGAGAGCGTGGTGGCGCTTTGCCCGAGGCGGATGTAGCCCAGACCGACTTCGGCCAGCGTGTCGAGCTTGCGGGCGACGTTGGGGATGGCGTCGAAAAACGCGCGGGCTTCATCCACGCTCATTTGCAGGATGTCGTGAATCGTTTTGCCGCGATAGCGGATTTCGAGGGTTTCGCGGTTGTAGCGCGCGCCACGGCAGACATCGCACGGCACGTACAAATCCGCCAGAAAGTGCATTTCTACCTTGATGAGTCCGTCGCCCTGACAGGCTTCGCAGCGCCCGCCCTTGACGTTGAACGAAAAGCGCCCGGCTTCATAGCCGCGCGCGCGCGCTTCGGGCGTGCCGGCGAACAGTTCGCGGATGTGGGTGAACAGACCGGTGTAGGTGGCGGGGTTGGAGCGCGGTGTGCGCCCGATGGGGGATTGGTCGACGTTGATGACTTTGTCGAGCTGTTTGAGACCATCGACGGCGAGGAACGGGGCGGCTTCTACGCTGCTGCGGTAAAAATGGCGGGCGGCGACGGCGTAGAGCGTGTCGTTAATCAGCGTGGATTTGCCGGAGCCGGATACGCCGGTAACACAGGTAAACAAGCCGAGCGGCAGTTCCAGCGTGACGTTTTTCAGGTTGTTGCCGGTGCAGCCGGAAAGACGCAGCATGGCGTCTGCCTTCGGCGCGCGGCGGCGCTGGGGGCGCGTGATGCGGCGCGCGCCGCCAATCCAGGGGCCGGTGACGGAACGCGCATCCGCCAGCACGTCTGCCAGCGTGCCGCTGGCGAGCACTTCGCCGCCGTGCTCACCGGCGCCCGGCCCCATGTCGATGATGTGGTCGGCGGCGCGGATGGCGTCTTCGTCGTGTTCGACGACGATGACGGTGTTGCCCAAATCGCGCAGGTGGCGCAAGGTGGCAAGCAGGCGTTCGTTGTCGCGCTGGTGCAGGCCAATGGACGGTTCATCGAGCACGTAGAGCACGCCGCTCAAGCCCGAACCAATCTGGCTTGCCAGCCGGATGCGCTGCGCTTCGCCGCCAGAGAGCGTGTCGGCGGCACGGTCGAGCGTGAGGTAATCGAGACCGACATTGAGCAAAAAGGAAAGACGGCTGCGGATTTCGTGCAGGATGCGTTCGGCAATCAGCGCGCGCTGGCCGTCCAGACGCAGGGCGTCGAAAAATTCCTTGCAGCGCGCCAGCGGCAGGTGTTCGAGTTCAGACAGGTTGCGCCCGCCGATGAAGACGTGGCGGGCTTCCGCGCGCAGGCGCGCGCCCGCGCATTCCGGGCACGGGCGGCTGGCGCGGTATTTCGCCAGTTCTTCGCGCACGGCGATGGAATCGGTGTCGCGGTAGCGGCGTTCCAGATTGGGGATGATGCCTTCAAAGGCGTGCTTTTTGCGCACCACCTTGCCGCCGTCAGAAAGATAGCGAAAGCGGATTTCTTCGTCGCCCGAACCATAGAGCACCGCTTGACGGTGCGCGTCGTCCAGATCGGCAAACGGCGTTTCAATGTCGAAGCCGTAATGTTCTGCCAAGCTCAGCAGCATCTGAAAATAGAAGTGGTTGCGTCGGTCCCAACCTTTGATGGCACCGGCAGCCAGCGACAGCATGGGGTGCTGCACGACGCGCGCGGGGTCGAAAAATTCCACGCTGCCGATGCCGTCGCACTGCGGGCAGGCACCGGCGGGGTTGTTGAAGGAAAACAGGCGCGGTTCCAGCAGGTTCAGCGAGTAGTCGCAGACCGGGCAGGCAAAGCGCGAGGAAAACAATTGTTCTTCGCCGCTGTCCATGTTGCGCACAATCACCCGCCCGTCGCCGTGCGCGATGGCGGTTTCCAGCGATTCGGCAATGCGCGAGCGCGCATCGGTGCGCACGCGCAGGCGGTCGACGACCAGTTCCAGCGTGTGGCGGCGGTTTTTTTCCAGCGCGGGCAGGGCGTCGAGTTCCACGATCTCACCATCGAGGCGCACGCGCGCAAACCCCTGTGCGGCCAGCGAGGCGAAAAGTTCGTGATGTTCGCCGCGCCGGTCGGCAAACATCGGCGCCAGAATCATCACCTTTGTTTCATCGGGCAGGGCAAGCACGCTATCGGTCATCTGGCTGACCGATTGCAGGGACAAGACTTGCTCGGGATGGCGCGGGCAGTGCGGGTCGCCCGCGCGGGCAAAGAGCAGACGCAGATAGTCGTGAATTTCCGTCACCGTGCCGACGGTCGAGCGCGGGTTGTGGCTGGTGGCTTTTTGTTCGATGGCAATCGCTGGCGACAAGCCCTCAATCAGGTCGACATCGGGCTTTTCCATCAGTTGCAGAAACTGGCGGGCGTAGGCGGAGAGCGATTCCACATAGCGCCGCTGGCCTTCGGCATAGAGCGTATCGAAGGCCAGCGAGGATTTGCCCGAGCCGGACAAGCCGGTAATCACCGTCAGCCGGTTGCGCGGCAGGGTCAGCGAAATGTTCTTCAGGTTGTGCGTGCGTGCGCCGCGAATATGGATAGCGTCCGTCATCTCATCGAAGCAGGCGGCAAAAATCCGCCCAAAAACAAAGCAAACCCCGCACTATAAGCCAGAAGCCGCCCGCGCGTCAGCCCCGTTGTGCGCCGCGCGCCCGGGCTACGCCCGCAGCCACGGATACACGCGCTTCACACACGCGCCGCCAGCGATGGGTACAATGGCATCTTTGCCGTCTTCCGACACGAGGTTTCACCATGCCCCAATACCGCTCCCGCACCTCTACGTCTGGCCGCAACATGGCAGGTGCCCGCGCCCTGTGGCGCGCCACCGGCATGAGCGACAATGATTTTGACAAGCCCATCATCGCCATCGCCAACAGCTTCACGCAATTTGTGCCTGGTCATGTGCATCTGCGCGAACTCGGGCGTATCGTCGCACAGGAAATCGAACAGGCCGGCGGCGTTGCCCGCGAATTCAACACCATTGCCATTGATGACGGCATCGCCATGGGGCACGGCGGAATGCTCTATTCGCTGCCCTCGCGCGAACTCAT
>JAFZMK010000135.1 GCA_017553285.1 Rhodocyclaceae bacterium | reverse complement strand
GACCAGGTTGACTTTCACCGGGCCCATTTCGTTCTTCTTGAAGACATAGGTGACCAGGTCGTTCTGGTTGCTTATGACGCCCTCCACGAAGATCACGCCGTTGCTGAGGCTCTTTTCCATGTCGATGTGGCCGTAGCCGTTCACGCTGTTGGGATAATCATCGGGGATCTCCGTATAGCTGTCATACTGGCCGTTGCCCATCTTTCTGGCGCCGTGGATGAGAGCGGCTTTGACAAGGGCCGAAGAGGGGTTTTCGAAGCCCTTCTCCTTCAGGAACTGGACCGCCATGGCGGCGGCTCCGCTGGTCAGCGGCGTGGCCATGGAGGTGCCGTACATGACTGTGTAGTACGAACCCCTTTGGGGATAATACAGCTCGTTGGTCTCGTCGTCGCCGGATTCCGTGGAAATGATGTAGGTGCCGGGAGCCACCACTTCGGGTTTGAAGCGCTCGTCTTTCGCGGGACCGCGGCTGCTGAAATAAGCCATGCCCTGCTGAGTGTCGTTGGCAGGAGACGCCACCAGGTCGTCTTTGAAAGGCTTGTCCTTCACGCTGAAAGCGGTGCCCCAGGTGGAGTTGACCGTCGGCCGGTAAGATTCAGCGGCGCCCACCGTCAGGACGTTCTTGGCAACGGCCTGTGGGCTTATGGTGCAGTTGTTGGCGTAGTCTATCTTGGTGTTGTTGTTGCCGGCCGCGAAAAGAATGAGCATATCAGGATATTCGTTGCAGACGGTGTCCAAAAGCTCCGTGTAATCGGTATAGGCGCCGTACTCGTCAGGATCCATTCCGCCCCAGCTGTTGTTCATGACGCGGGCGCCGGCGTTGAAAGCATCTTCGAAATCTTTTTCCGAGACCATTACGACATCGCCTCTTCTGCTGACACCGATGTTAACGATGTAAAGGTCGGCGTCCGGAGCCGTGCCGGTGTAGGGCCCTCCCAGGTAAATGTTTTTGCCCGTGCCGGTGGCGGAGCCGGCCACGTGGGTGCCGTGACCGTGGATGTCGTTCCAGGTGTCGCGGGAAACGTTGTTCTCGCCCACGATGCCCTTGATCTTCTTGCCCTGAAAGTCAGGGTGCAGATCGTTGTCGCCGCCGCTGGTCTTACCTCTGTCAAGGCCGGTGTCCGCAATGGCCACCGTCACGCCTTTTCCCGTATAGCCCAGGTTGCTCATGGGCTCTACGTTCATCAAGCCCTCGCTTCTGGCCACGTTGTTGAAGACCTGGCAAACAGGCTTGGGCCCCACTCTCAGGACGTCGCTTCTCAAGGCGAGCTCTTTGACCAGCGAGGCGGGAACTTTGGCTTCCAATATGGGAGGATTTTGGGAAACGGTCACGATATCGGACCCACCCTTTTCCGTAAGATATGCTTTAACTGTTTCCGCGCTTTCCTTGGAAACCAGACGCAGCGAGATCTCGGAAGAAGTTTCCCCGAGGGCGGAAACTTTGTTTTTGAAAAGCGCCGCGCACTTGTATTCCGGAAGGTATTCCGAAGCGAAAAGGATGTTGAAGTTCAGTTTAAGCTTTTCGAGGCCTTCCTTGGTGCCCAGCATGATGTAGGCGTTGGGCGGCAGGTGTCCGATGACTTTCAGGCCCAGAGCATTCACCGTTTCCAGTTCTTTGGCGTCGAAATTCTTTTCGGGCTGAACGATGAACTGATACTCTCCAAGGGCCGTGGGGGCGCAGGTCAGAGAAGCGGTTCCCGCGACGGAGGGCGCGACGGGATCGATGACGGTCTCGCTGAGTTTAATGAGTCCGGGATTGGCGAAAACTGCCGCGGCAGTCAATAACGAGAGCAAGAGAAGGAACTTTTTCATAATTTTTTATTTGGTTTTTCTGCCCAGGAGCAGAAGGGTTAAAAGCGACAGTAAAACGAAGGAAGGTTCGGGCACCAGTTCGTCCGCGCCGGAAACCGCCAGGGCGAAGGCCTGGTTCGGGCGCATAAGGTTGCCCGCCCTGACGATCACTTCAATGTTGTCTCCGGGAGGCAGTTCGTCAATGTGCACTTTTTCGGTGTTGTTCAGAGTGTCGGTGCCGGATCTCAGGGAGTTGGGAAGATATGTGTTCTCGCCGTCGGAGACCGTGAGATCAAGGTCGTTTATAAGCGAGACCTCGGCCCCTACGCTGCCGGCAATATCCGTCCAGCAGAGAGTGACGTTTATGGTGGCGGCGGAGGTGTTGGCGAAAACGAAGGACACCTCGTCGCCCGTGTTTTTCAGGCTGCCTTCGAAAGTGAAGAGCTGCCCGGAGCCGGGATGGATGCTCTCAAAGAGATTGACATGCCCGAAACCGTTCACGCAGTTGGGCGTCTTATTGGGGATCTCGCTCCTGTTGCTGTACTGACCATATCCCATCGATCTGCAGCCGTTGACGAGAACGGCCCTGACAAGCGCGGAGGAAGGCTTCTCAAACCCGTTCTCCATAAGATACTGCATAATGTCGGCGCAGGCGCCGGCCGTGAGAGGCGTGGACATGGAGGTCCCTGACATGAAGGTGTAGTATCTTGTCCTTGTTCCGTTGTTAAATGTATCGTAAAGCGATTCTGTGGATTGCACCTGGGTGCCGGGAGCGCAGACGTCAGGCTTGATGCGGCCGTCTTTGGCGGGCCCTCTGCTGGAGTTCATCATCATCCCCTGCTGAACGCCGTTGGCGGGATAAGCGATCTTGTCTTCATAGAAGATGCTGCCAGGCTGAGCGCCGAAGATGGAGTAAGTCGTAGAAACGTCCGGACGATAGTTTTCGGAGGCGCCCACCGTGATGATGTTTTTCGAGACAGCCGCCGAACCCATGGTGCAGTTGTCCTCCGTTATGATGTCCTTGTTGTTGTTGCCCGCAGAGAAAAGTATCAGATAATCCGGATGTTTCTTGCAGATCTGGTCCCATGTGCGGGCGCTGGTGTTGTATTCCCCGTCGCCGCCGCTTCCGTAGGAATTGCTCATGATGCGGGCGCCGGCAGCATAAGCCAATTTGATGTCGCTCTCGTCGGGCGCCGCTATTCCGTTTCCGGCTCCGCCGCAGCAGATGAAATAAAGATCGGCGTCCGGGGCCATGCCCGTCACGCCTTCTTCAACCGTTCCGTTGCCAAGGACAGACCCGGCGCAGTGCGTCCCGTGGCCGTTCAGATCGCTCCAATCGGTCCTGCTGGTGTTGTAGCTGCAGATCGCGCCTGTGATCTTTTTCCCTTTGAAATCCGGATGGATGGTGTTGGGATCGCCGCTGTCAAACCCTGTGTCGGCCACGCAGACGGTCACGCCTTTTCCGGTGTAGCCAATGTTGTTGGCGGCCTGAACGTTCATCAGTCCTTCCGTTTGGGCGACGTCGTTGTCTATCGTAAAGACCGGCTCTTCCTCAACGTTCACGACAGCGCTCAGCTTCAAGAGCTTCGGAACAAGATCGCTGGTGATGTCCGCCCTCACCAAAGCAGCGGTCTCGCTGATCAGCTTGCATTTGGGGGATCCGTTCTCTTTCAGGAACTTCTCCACTTCTTCGTAGGCTGAGCTGGAAGTCAGAATGATGAGCGCGGAGAAAGCGGAGCCTTTTTCCGACATTGTCTTGGCTGAGGCGCTGGCGGTCTTGTAGGCGGGAACATACTCGCCGGCATAGAGGATCTCAAACTGCGCTTTGAGATTTTCAAGCGCTTCCCTGCTTGAGAGGACATGGTAGGCGTTGGGCGGAAAATACCCTATGATCTCAACGCCGAGAGACTCTGCGATCTTGAGCTCGCCTTCGTCGAAATTTTTAGCCGGCTGCAGAATGAACTGGAATTTACCAGACGAGGTGGGAGCGCACTGCGGTTCAGAGAGTGCGGATACCGCGGCCGACCCGGGATCAATGACAGCCTCTCTCAGCCTGACGGGGCCGGGATCGGCGAAGGCGCTGAAAACGAAGGCCAGAAGCAGTAGCGGATAACAATTTTTCATAACTTTCTATTTGGTTTTCTGCCCAAGAGCAGAGTGATTAAAAGCGCTGTCAGGGCGAAGGCCGGTTCGGGTACCACAACGGCGTCAACGCCGCTGACGGCCAGGGAAAAGGTCTGGGGACCCTCCATGACGTTGTAGCCTTTGACCTTGATCTCTATTTCGCTCCCATCCGGGAATTCGCTTGTTCTGTAGCGTTCGACATTGTTCAATGAATCGCAGTGATCGTCGGATCCGTCGCAATAGAAAGTGTAATTTCCGCAGGTAACGGCGACGTCGAGATCGTTGACCAGAGCCAGCGCGGCGCCGGGCGTTCGGCGGCGCTCTCCAGCGGCACGGGCAAGGGCGCGGGCAATGCGGGCGGTGCGGGTTCTGTCGTACTCATCGGCGTTCGCGGATAAAATGCAAGGTTTTCGCGGGCGGAAGATACCTGATTCCACCCTTTTCTGTCACACCTGTCCGGAGAGCCGCCTTGAGCACCCCTCTTACCTACCGCGACGCGGGCGTCGATATCGACGCGGGCGACGCGCTCGTCGAACGCATCAAACCTTTCGCCAAACGCACCCTGCGCCCGGAAGTGCTGGCCGGCATCGGCGGCTTTGGCGCGCTGTTTGCCCTCGGTCAATACCGCCAGCCGGTGCTGGTCTCCGGCACCGACGGCGTCGGCACCAAACTGCGTCTGGCCTTTGCCTGGAATATGCACGACACCATCGGCCAAGACCTCGTTGCCATGAGCGTCAACGACATCCTCGTGCAAGGCGCAGAACCCCTGTTTTTCCTTGACTATTTCGCCTGCGGCAAACTCGCGCAAGACACCGCCGCCAGCGTCATCGCCGGGATTGCCAAAGGCTGCGAACTTTCCGGCTGCGCGCTGATTGGCGGCGAAACTGCCGAAATGCCCGGCATGTATCCGGAAGGCGAATACGATTTGGCGGGCTTTGCCGTCGGCGTCGTGGAAAGGGACGAAATCATCGACGGCAGCCGCATTGGTGCCGGAGACGTACTGCTGGGGCTGGCATCCAGCGGCGCGCATTCCAACGGCTATTCGCTGATTCGCAAAATTCTCGACCGCGCCCGTCCCGACCTGGACGCCCCCTTCGATGGCGAAACCACCCTGCGTCAGGCGGTGATTGCCCCCACGCGGCTCTACGTGCGCTCGCTGCTCGCGCTGCAACGCGCCCGCCCCGGTCTCATCAAAGGGCTGGCGCACATCACCGGCGGCGGGCTGACCGGCAACATCCCGCGCATCCTGCCCGGGCACCTCACCGCCCGCATCGACGCACAAGCCTGGACGCTGCCGCCCTTGTTTCGCTGGCTGCAAGAAGCCGGGCAAGTGCCCACGGATGAGATGCACCGCGTCTTCAACTGCGGCATCGGCATGGTGCTTATCTGTGCGGCGCAAGATGCCGATGAGGCCACCCGCCTGCTTCTTGATGCTGGCGAGCGCGTCTTCCGCCTCGGCAACATTGACACCCGCCAAGGCATTGAGCCGCAAACCATCCTCGCCTGAACGCCGATGGCGGATGCGGCGCGATTCATCGCGCCCGGGGCATTTCCGGCGTTGCCATCGGTTTTTCCGCCACCGCTTCCAGCGGCCAGCGCGGGTGCACGGCGATGGCATCTTGTACGTCTGCCCGTCCCGCTTGCAGGCGCAGACCGGCGGCGAAGGCAATCATCGCGCCGTTGTCGGTGCATAGTTCGGGCGGCGGGTAGAAGACCTGCCGCCCCTGTTTCGCCTGCGCCGCGCTCAGTTGCGCGCGCAGGGCGCGGTTCGCGCCCACGCCACCGGCAACCACCAGTTGCGAACAGCCGCTCTGGCGCAAGGCACGGTCTGCCTTGGCAAGCAGCACATCGATGACCGCCTGCTGAAAATCCGCCGCCAGCGCAGGCGCGTATTCCGCTTTCCAGTCGGGGGCGGCAATCGCCTCGCGCACCGCTGTTTTCAGACCGCTGAAACTAAAGTCCAGCGAAGCATCCTTCAGCATCGGGCGCGGCAACTTGAAGCGCCCGCCCTGCCCGTCCTCGGCAAGCTGCGCCAGTTGCGGACCGCCCGGGTACGGCAGGCCGAGCATTTTGGCGGTTTTGTCGAAGGCTTCACCCGCAGCGTCATCCACGCTTTCCCCCAGCAGCCGGTATTGCCCCACGCCATCGACGCGCATGAGTTGGGTATGCCCGCCGGAGACCAGCAGCGCCACAAACGGAAACGCGGGCGCAGGCTCCGCCAGCAGCGCCGAGAGCAGATGCCCTTCGAGGTGATGGATGGCAAGCGCCGGTTTGCCCAGCGCGCGGGCGTAGGCGTGGGCAAACGACGCGCCCACCAGCAGCGCCCCCGCCAGCCCGGGACCGGCGGTGTAAGCGACGGCATCGAGCGCCTGCGCGCTCAACCCGGCTTCCTTCAGCGCCTGCGCCAGCAAGCGCGGCAGGCGGCGGATATGGTCGCGCGAAGCCAGTTCCGGCACCACGCCGCCATATGCCGCGTGCAGGGGAATCTGCGAATGCAGCGCCTGCGCCAGCAAACGCCCCTGCGCGGTGTCGAAAATGGCCACCCCGGTTTCATCACACGAACTTTCAATGCCCAACACCTTCATGCTGCGTTTTCCCTGCAACCCATAAAGGCAGCAAGCCTACCCGCTTTCCCTTCGCAGCGGCAAGCACCGCCACCCTGGGACGATTGCGGATGCATCGGCGCGGACATCGGCGGAAAACCGATGATTGCTGCGGATGCGGCGCTTTGGCTTTCCGCCTCCGCCCCCTACAGGCTGCATCGCCACCGTAGGGGCGCGTTATTGCGCCCTAATGGGTTATGTACAGGGGTGGTATGTAAAACGGGGCACGACAAACCCGCCGCAACCGTAGTTTGTGCCCCCGCGTGGGACGGAGGCGAAAAGGCATCGCTGCGCTTCACCCGCCTGAGTCGGAGCGGCGAAGCCGCGACGTGGAAACAAGTTGCCCACCCGACTGCTGTCCGTAAAAACGTTTTTTCTTTGTAAATAACGTTTTCTTTCTTTCCGTTTTTTCACTTTTTTTAGAATCCCGCCCGTTTTACCCGCAGGCAAAGCACTTGTCACAACAAAGGCAGGGCGAGGCTATCGGCGTGGGGCGCAGGCGACAAGGCATCGCGGCGCTTTGCCCTTTGGTGCCGGAAGGCGCTTCGCCTTGCGGTGGGAACAAGCTGCCCTACCCCCTTGCTACGCACGCCTGAATCCGGGGCACGCAGGCGGGTTTTTTGCCGCAAAAACAAACGCCGCATCCGTCGCAACCGGCTGCGCGCGCCAGCGGGGATTTGTGGCAAAAAAACAACTTGTAAATATTCCCGTGAAAACAGAAAATTTCCTTTTGAAACAATGCGCGGCCCCCCCCCCTAGAACCGCCTGCAGAAAAGTGCCAAAAATTTCACGCTTGCCGTCAGGCGAAGTGCGTATAGTCGCCTGCGCCCGAACAACAAGAACTGGAGAAAAAACATGTCCTGGTCGCTTACCCGTCAGCCCCTGTCGCGTCAGGTGCTTTTCATCGTCGCCATCATCTGCGTACTGTCCATCGTGGTGTTTGGCTTTGGCATGAATGCCTACGTCAACAAGGTCGCCGTTGAGGAAAGCCAGAAGGTGCTCAACGAAGAAATCGAAACGATTGAGCGTTTCGTTGACTACGCAGAAGAAGTCTCGGAAAACAGCGCCCGCAGCGCATTGAGCGATTTTTACGGTGCGCTGGGTTCGCTTGTCATCTATGGCGAGACGGAAGTGGCCGGCGGCGCGCGGGTGCCCGATTATGCGCTGGGCAGTGTGCGCGCCATGCACAATCAGGAATTCCTGCTCGCCTATCAGAAACGCTACCCGAAACGCTCTGCTGCCTTTCTGGTCTCGGACGGCACGAATTTTTACCGCGCCACCACGCTGCTCAAAGATGCCAACGGCAATTATCGTGACGGCGAGCTGATCAAGGATGCCTACGTGCAGGATTTGCTCGCCGGGCGCGAATATCTGGGGCTGATTGCGCGCAGCGGCAAGATGTATGCGCTCGCCGCCACGCCGCTGAAAGATGCCAGTGGCCGGGTGGTTGGCGGCGTGACCATGCGCGTGAGCATTGAAGAGAATCTGGAGCCGCTCAAGGAACACCTGCGCAACATGCACGTGGCGCAGACCGGCTACATTTTCATCCTCGCCGATGCCTTTGGCGACATCAAGGAACCCACCGTCGCCCTACACCCCACGCTGGAAGGCAAAACACTCGGCGAAATTCAGCAAGAGGCGCCTTTTGCCGCGCGCATGATTGAAGAAAAAAGCGGCACCATCAGCTACGACTGGAAAAACGACCACGGCTCGAACGACCACCGCATCCTCGCCTTCCGCGAAAATGCCAAGCTGCACTGGGTGATTGCGGTGAGCAGTTTCCTTTCCGAATATACCGGCGTCTATGACCGCCTGCGCCACATCACGCTGGCTTGCTTTGTGGTGATTGGCGTGTTGCTCACGGTGCTGATTACGGCGCTGCTGGGCGCGCGGCTGCGCCCGCTGCAAGCGGTGATGCAAGGGCTGGATGCCTTTGGTCGCGGCAATCTGCGCACCCGCATTCAGGTGGCGGAAGGGTCGGATAACGAAATTGACCGCCTCGCGCTGGCCGTCAACCGTTCCGCGCATTCCATGGGCGCGCTGGTCGGCAGCATCCGGCAGACTTCCTCACAGGTGCGCGATTGCGCCGAGGATATGAACACTTCTGCCGAACAACTGCACGGTGCCGTGCGCACCCTCTCGGAAAGCGCCTGCGAGATGAGCGCCAATTCGCAGCAGCTTTCTTCTTCCATCCAGCAGGTTTCCTCTTCGGCCAGTTCCGCCGATGAACTGGCCACACAGGCGGTGAGCGAAGTCAATACCGGCAAGCAGGTCACGCTGGAAGTCATCGGCTTTGCGCGCAACATCGAAGAGCGCGTGCGCAGCTCGCTTGCCGAGGTGGAGCGGCTCAACACCATGTCGCAGGAAATCAACCACGCGCTGGAGGCCATCCGCTCGGTTGCCGAGCAAACCAATCTGCTGGCGCTCAACGCTGCCATTGAAGCCGCCCGCGCGGGCGAAGCCGGGCGCGGCTTTGCCGTGGTCGCCGACGAAGTGCGCAAACTCGCCGGGCAGTCGGAACAGTCCACCGGCGAAATCAGCAACATTCTCAACCGGGTCAACAGCGGCATTCAGTCGGTGCAGCAAACCATCAGCGGCGCGGCGCAGGAAGCCGTGCAGAGCACCGAGGCTGCCGGGCGCGCGGAAGGGGCGCTGAACAGCATCGAACAGATTACGGGCGAGATTGCCCACGCCATCAACGCCATTGCGCATAGCGTGCAAGAGCAGTCGAAAGCCACCAGCAACGTGGTACAGCGCCTGGAGCACGCCGCGCAGATTACCGAAGAGGCAGGCAAAACTTCCGCCAACGTCGCCCACAGCGCCGAAGACCTGGGACACGCGGCAGCCTCGCTGGAAGAAAACGTCGGCCACTTCCAGACCTGATTCGCACACGCAGCACGCCGCGCAGTAGTGTTGATTTCCGCGTGGGACGCAGGCGAAAAGGCATCGCGGCGCTTTGCCCTTTGGCGCCGGAAGCCGCTTCGCTGTGAGGTGGAAACAGGCTACCGCCGGTAGGCTTGCCCACCCTGCCGCACAAAGCGCCCCGAAAGGGGCGCTTTTTTATGGGAGCGCGAGCGTCCCGCTTGCACAAAAAGCCGATGATTGCGGCGGAAACGCCCCGGGTGCGGTGCGAGGCGACGGTGGCGGGAAAACCGATGGTTGCGGCGGATGCGACGCGGGCGCGATGGATGCGCTGTACCCGGTGGGGCGTCATTGCCTCGTGTGCCTGGCGCTAGAAATGCTCCTCCGGGCGCAAATAACGCCATTGTCCGAGCGGCAGGTCGTCCAGCCAGATGCGTCCGATGCGGATGCGTTGCAGGCGGGTGACGTGCAGACCGACCAGTTCGCACATGCGGCGGATTTGGCGTTTGCGCCCTTCGTTGAGGATGAAGCGCAGTTCGCGCTCGTCCGTTTGGCGCACGGTGGCGCGGCGCAGTTTGCGTCCGTCCAGCGTTAGCCCATGGGTGAGCTGTGCAATCGCTTGTTCGGTGATTTCGCCATTGACCCAGACGCGGTATTCCTTGCTCACTTCGGAATGTTCGCCAATCAGGCGGCGGGCGATGCGGCCATTTTGCGTGAGCACCAGCAGGCCGGTGGAGTCAATGTCCAGCCGTCCGGCGGGGGCGAGACCGCGCAGGTGGGCGCGATGAAAGCGCGGCGCGCGCCCGTTCGGGTCGTACTGCGCGCTGGCGGTAATCAGGGCGACGGCGGGCGGGTAGTCGTCTTCTGGCTGGCCGGAGACGTAGCCGACGGGTTTGTTGAGCAAAATCGTCACTTGTTCGCGCAGGCCGCGTTCGGCTTCGGGCAGCAGCGTGACTTCCGCCTGCGGCGAGACGCGAATGCCTAAAGTGTCGACCGGTACGCCGTCGACGCAGACCCAGCCGCGTTCAATCAGTTCATCGGCTTCGCGCCGCGAACACAGGCCGCGCTGCGCCATGAGGCGCGACAGGCGGATGCCTTCGCGCGAAAGCGGCGCGGTTTGCGTGCTTTGGCGTGCAGACGGGCGCGCTTCGCGGC
The DNA here is from genome assembly GCA_017553285.1 of Rhodocyclaceae bacterium. Classification (GTDB taxonomy): domain Bacteria; phylum Pseudomonadota; class Gammaproteobacteria; order Burkholderiales; family Rhodocyclaceae; genus JAFZMK01. Next base: position 11,491 of record JAFZMK010000135.1, on the reverse strand, counting down.
GGGGGCGTTCCTCGCGCGGCGCTCGTTCGTCGTAGCGGGATGGGCGCGCGCGGCGCGGGGCGCGGGCGTCGAAATCTTCGTCGCGGGTAAAGTCGCCACGGCGCGCACGCGCGGGGCGTTCGTCCCAATCGGCTGGGCGCGGGTTTTGGCTTTGCGCACGGGCACGGCGCGGCGGGCGGCTTTGCCAATCTTCTTCGTCCGCCTGCCAGGAACGTCTACGGCGCGCTGGGCGCTGCGCAAACGCTTCGTCGCGCGGCGCACGGCGGCGGGCGGTGTTCTTTTCGCGCGCGGGGTCTTTTTCTTTGCGGGACGCGGCGGCGCGCGGCGGGCGTTTGTCGTTTTCCGGGCGCGGCGCACGGCGGGCGGTCTCTGCGCCCTGCCGTTCATTGTCTGGCGGCGCGTCTTCTTCGCCACGCTGCGCGGCAAGGCGGGCGAGACGGGCGTGGCGCATCGCCAGCACTTCTTCCAGCGTTTTTTTCGGGCGCATGGTGCCGGGCAGAAAGCGCCGGCGCGCGCCGCCGCCCTCGCCTGCCGTTGGCTGCGCGGCTTCGTCTGCTGCGCGCTTGCGCAGTACGGTGCGGCGCTCGTTTGCCGCGTTGTCCGTTTTGTGGTCTTGCTTCGTCACCGAACACACTCCCGTTTTCATTGCGTTTGCCGCCGCGCTTGTGCAGCCAGCAGCGGCAGTTCGTCGGCGCGCAGCGCGCACCATGTTCCGGGCGCCAGCCCGAGGTCAAACAAATTTACGCCGGCGGCGGCAACACGAATCAGCCGCAGGCAGGGATGGCCGACATGCGCCGTCATGCGCCGCACCTGACGGTTTTTGCCTTCGTGAATGGTCAGTTCAATCCAGCAATCCGGCACGGTTTTGCGCACGCGAATGGGCGGCACGCGCGGCCATAGCGCGGCGGTCTCATTGTCTGCCAGACGGCGCACGCGCGCCGGTGCCGTAGTGAAATCGCCCAGCGTCACGCCGCGCGCCAGCGCCTGCAAGGCGTCTGCGCCAACGTCGCCTTCGACCTGCGCCCAGTAGGTTTTTTCCGCACCAAAGCGCGGCTGGCTGATGCGCGCTTGCCAGGGGCCGTGGTTGGTGAGCAGCAGCAAGCCTTCGCTGTCCGTATCCAGCCGCCCGGCGGGGTAGTATTCCGGCACGTCCAGCAAGGATGCCAGCGTGGGGTGCGCCTCGTGCGCGGAAAACTGGCAGAGGACGCCATAGGGCTTGTTGAGCGCGATGACGCCCGGCACGCCACGATGGCGCCGGTGCGCGCGCGAAGGCGAAGGGTCAGATTTCAAGGTTGTCAATCAAACGGGTGCTGCCCAGACGGGCGGCGGCAAGCACGACCAGCCCCGAACCATCGCTGTCGTCTGCCGGTTCGGTGAGGTCTTCGCGGCGGCGGATGCACAGATAATCGACCTGCCAGCCGCTGCGGTTGAGCGAATCGGCCGCTTCGCTTTGCAAGGCGGCAAAATCGCGCCGCCCGCCGCGCACGGCATCACGCACGGCGCTCAACATGCGCTGCAGGCGCGGGGCTTCGCTGCGCTCGGGCACGCTCAGATAGCCATTGCGCGAAGACAGCGCCAGCCCGTCGGGCGCGCGCACAATCTCGCCGCCAACAATGCGGATGGGCAGCGATAATTCCTGCACCATGTGCTGCAAAACCAGCCATTGCTGGTAGTCCTTCTTGCCAAACAGGGCGACATCGGGCTGCACGATGTTGAAGAGCTTGAGCACCACGGTGGCCACGCCGCGAAAATGCCCGGGGCGGGATGCGCCTTCGAGCACGCCCGCCAGCGCTGGCGCGGGTTCGACAAAATAGCGCTGCGGCTGCGGGTACATTTCGCTCTCCAGCGGCGCGAAGACGTGGCCGACACCGGCAGCTTCGAGTTTTTCGCAGTCGGCTTCAAAGGTGCGCGGATAGCGGTCAAAGTCTTCCGTGGGACCAAACTGGATGCGGTTGACAAAGATGCTGGCGACCACGTTGGGCGCTTCTTTGGCCGCTTCGCGCATGAGGGCGATGTGCCCGTCGTGCAGGTTGCCCATCGTCGGCACCAGCGCCACTTCGCCTTCGCAGCCCATGCGGGCGGCGCGCATACTGCCGATGCTTTTGTGAATGATTAAAGACATGGTTTGCGCTCAATAAGAATGTTCGGCGGCAGGGAACGTGCCGTTCTTCACTTCTTCGACATACGCGGCGCAGGCGGCTTCTACGCTGTCGCGCCCGGCGAGGAAGTTTTTCACGAAACGGGCGGTCTTGCCGGGGAAAACGCCCAGCATGTCGTAGAGCACCAGCACTTGCCCGTGACAATCGACACCGGCACCAATGCCGATGGTGGCGCAGGTGCGCATTTGCGCGCTGACCTGCGCGGCCAGCGCGGCGGGCACCATTTCCATCACCAGCAAGGCGGCACCGGCTGCCTCGCAGGCGGCGGCATCGGCAAGCAGGGTTTGCGCGCCGGCTTCATCGCGCCCCTGCACGCGATAGCCGCCGAGTTGATGCACCGATTGCGGCGTCAGCCCGATATGGGCGCAGACGGGAATGCCGCGTTCGACCAGAAAACGGATGGTCTCCGCCAGCCACTGGCCGCCTTCGAGCTTGACCATCTGCGCGCCGGCGCGCATCAGCACGGCGGCAGATTCCAGCGCCTGCTGCGGGGACGCCTGATAGCTGGCAAAGGGCAAATCTGCCACCACCATGGCACGGCGCACGCCACGGGCAACGCAGGCGGTGTGATAGGCCATGTCTTCCAAGGTCACCGGCAGCGTGGTTTTCTGCCCCTGAATGACGTTGCCGAGCGAGTCGCCCACCAGCAAGGTGTCGACGCCGACGCGGTCGAGCACGGCGGCAAAACTCGCGTCATAGCAGGTGAGCATGGTGATTTTTTCGCCCTCCTGGCGCATTTTGGCAAGGCGGGCAAGCGTGACGGGGCGGTCGTCCTGGGCAAGATAGGTCATGATGGCAGGCGGGATGGGTGGTCAGGATGCGGCGGGGTTCAGCCGGAATAGCCGAGGTGTTCGCGGTAGCCGCGCATGTTCTTCAGGTGGCGCAGCAGCAGTTCAAAGTCTTCGTCCTTGCCGATGGGGTCGAAGCGATCCATGTCGATGGTGAAGATGGGGGAAGCGTCGTACTGGTAGAAAAACTTGGCGTAGCGCTCGGTCAAGTCGTTGAGATAGCTCTCGGTGATGTACATGCGCTCGCTCTCCGGGCTGTAGAGGCGGATGCGCGAGAGCAGCGTTTCCGGGCTGGCTTCCAGATAGACGACCAGATCGGGCTGGAGTTCGTTGTTCGGGCGAATGTTCTGGAAGATGCGCTGATAGAGCGCGAGTTCATCCTCGGGCAGGGTCAGTTCGGCAAAGAGCATGTCGCGCTCGAGCAGAAAATCCGCCACCGTGCGCACCCGTGGGTCGTACTGGTTGAGCAGGTCAATACGGGCGAACAAAAACGCCAGTTGCGTCTGCAAGGACCAGCGTTCGCGCTGCTGGCAAAAGCGCGGAAAAAACGGGTTGCTGAAATTTCCGAACAGCGGACGTGCGTCCAGATATTCCGCCAGCCGCTTGGCCAGCGCGTGTTTGCCGGTTCCGACGGAACCTTCCACAACAATAAAACGGGCTTTGTCGAACATGGGCTGTTTCCCGCAAAAAGAAAAAACCGGCGCGTGCGCCGCCTGCGCGCCGCGCCCGCACAACGCGCGCGACACGCGGCAAGGATACCAGCCCGCGCCGCTGCGGCAAACCGCCCGGCGAGAACAAGGGCGCAATTGCCGCTTGCGCGCGCGCTGTATCCATCTGGTTGCACTTGCCAAGGCGCCGCCGCTGCGGCAAGCGCCCGGTGCGGACAAGGAATTTTCGCCCGCACCGGGCGCGGCTTCTGGTTTTTTGTGCAAACCCTTGTTACTATTTGTCTTCTGGTTCCCACCCCTGTCACCCCTTTTTCGCACCCGGCAAAGCCTTGATCGAATACGAATATCCCCTCAACGAACGCATCCGCACGCTGCTGCGCCTGGAAGACCTCGGGGCGCGGCTGGCGTATTTTTGCAGCGGGGAACATTCGCTGGACCATTTCGCCGCCATCTCGACGCTGTTTGAATTGCAGGAAGTCATCAGCCGCTCGGATTTGAAAGTCGACCTCTTGCAGGAACTCGAACGCCAAAGCCAGGCCATCGAAGCCTACCGCGACATGCCGGATGTTTCGCCCGAAGCGCTCGATGGCGCGCTGGCAGAAATTCGCGACGCCGTCGCCGCCATGCACCGGGTGCCCGGCAAAATCAGCCAGCATCTGCGCGAAAACGAATGGCTGATGGGCATTCGCAGCCGCGCCACCATCCCCGGCGGCATGTGTCCGTTTGATTTGCCGTCCTACCACTACTGGCTGAACTGCCCCGCCGAGCAGCGGCGCGCCGACATCGAATCCTGGCTGCTGCCGCTGCGACCGATTCAGGACGCCATCCTCATCATCCTGCGCCTGCTGCGCTCCAGCAGCACGGCAGAAGCCTACACCGCGCACAACGGCTCCTATCAGCTCAGCACCAGCAACCGCAAGGCGCAGATGCTGCGCCTGCGCATCGCGCACGGACAATCCGTGGTGCCCGAAATCAGCGCTAACCGTCACCTCATCAACATCCGCTTTCTGTTGCCGGATACCTCCAGCGGGCGCCCGCGTCTGGTGCAGCGCGATATTGGTTTTGACCTCACCTTCTGCAACCTCTGAGCATCGGCGCCGCGCAGGGCTGCACGCGGGCAAGGAATGGGGCTTTCACGTGGTAGACTTCCCCGCCGCCTTTGGCTGCTTGCGTATTTTTACCATTTACTGTCTTGTCCTCTTGCTGAAATGTCCTTCCCGATTACCCTTTCTTCGCAAAAGCAACAGTTTGCCGCCCCGGCAGAGCAATCCTTGCTGGACGCAGCCGAAGCCGCCGGCTGGCTGCTGCCGCATGGCTGTCGCCACGGTGGCTGCGGCATTTGCAAATGTCATCTGCTCGCCGGTGAAGTCGAACACATCGGCGACAGCAGCGCGCTGACCGAAGAAGACCGCGCCGCCGGGGTCATCCTGCCCTGCACTGCCCGGGCGCGCTCTGCGCTCACCCTGGAAGTGCCGCGCGCGCGCCGGGGCGGTTTGCCGCCGGTGCAAAACCTCGCCTGCCGCATCAGCGAGCTGACCGAACTTAGCCCCGAAGTCATCCGGATGCGGGTGCAACTGCCCGCCAGCGCAAAGTTTTCCTGGTTTGCCGGGCAATACATCAACTTCATCCTGCCCGACGAGCAACGGCGCAGTTTTTCCATCGCCAACGCCCCCGGCAACGGCGGGCAAGAGCTGGAACTGCACATTGGCCGCATTCCCGGCGGGCTGTTTACCGGGCAGGTGTTCAACACCATGAAAGTGCGCGACACGCTGCGTCTGGAAGGGCCGTTTGGTGATTTTTACCTGCGCGCGGGCGACAAACCCCTCGTGCTGGTCGCTGGCGGCACCGGTTTTGCGCCCGTCAAGGCGATTATCGAGCAGCTCATCGCCGAAGGCAGCCAGCGTCCGGTCTGGCTCTACCGGGGCGCGCGCCACCGCGATGGGCTGTATCTGGATGAATTTGTCACGCAATGGCAACAATCTCTCCAGAATTTCAGTTACATTCCTGTATTATCCGCAGCAGGAGACGATGACTCCTGGACGGGGCGTCGGGGGCTGATTCATCACGCCGTGATGGCCGACCTGCCCGACCTTTCCGGCTTCGATGTCTATGTCTGCGGCAGGCCCATCATGGTCGCCGCCGCCCGGCAAGATTTTCTCCTGCAATGTAACCTGCCTGAAACCGCGTTTTTCAGTGACGCATTCAGCTTTGCTTCCACCCCCAACCTGGCAGCCTCGTCATGACGTCGACCGTACTCATCACCCGCGAGCCTATCATCAACCGCAATCAGGCCATCACCGCCAACCGGCTCGTCGTACACGCCACCAACGTTGCCGATGCGGTCGAAACGCTCGACAGCCTCTCTGACATCTGGCCGCACCACTACGCCGTATTCGTCTCCCTTGCCCGTCTGGTGCCCACGCCCGAGCTGCTGCGCTGGCAGCCGCCGAGCAACACCATGATTGAAGTGCCGGTGCAGGCGCTGGAGCATCCGCACACCCGCCAGCTCATCGACCACCTCATCGCCCAGGATATTGGCATCTGCCTGAGCTGGTACCGCGAAAACACCGTGCTGCCCGCCGAACTGAACTGCCGCTTCACCCTCGTCGACATCCGCAAGGACATGAGCACGCATGATGCGCCGGGCATTCCCATCGCCTGGGGCTTGCCTGATGAAGACGCCTTCCAGCAGGCGGTGGAAAACGGTTTCGGCGGCGCTTCCGGCCTGTTTTTCCTGCGCTACGACCCGGATAACGCCGATTTCGACGTTGCCTATAACTACGCCAAAATCGTCCACCTCATCGACCTGGTGCACAACCAGGCGGACATCCGCGAAATCGAAAGCCTGCTCCAGCAGGATGTGGCGCTGGCGTGGTACCTGCTGCGCCGCATCAACAGCTATGGTTTCGATATTGACGAAGAAATCAAATCTTTCCGCGACGCGGTAAACGTGCTGGGCTATCAGCAGCTTTCCCAATGGCTGCACGCCCAGATTGCCACCATCAGCTTTACCGATACTGCCGCCGTCTTCATGCAGACGGCGCTTGCCCGCGCGCACTTCATGGAAGAAATCGGTGCCGACCGCTTTGATGAAGAAGGCCGCAAAAAACTCTTCATCACCGGCTCGTTTTCCCTGCTCTCGGATCGCATCGGCGCCCTTACCCGCTCGGCCATTGCCAACATCCCGCTGGCAGAAGACGTGCTCGAAGCGCTGGCCGACGGCAAAGGCCCTTACGCCCCGTATCTCAAGCTGGCGCGCGCCTGTGAGCAGTTCAGCCCCAGCGTGCTGCAACAGCAGGCCAACGAGCTGGGCATTCCCTATCAGAACATCAACCGCGCCCTGATTAACGCGCTGGAAACGGTCGATGCGCTGCAAAGTTCGCAGCGCTAAGGTTTTGTTTGTCCTCCTCTTGTATGCCGCCAGTGCGCTGGCGGCATTTTTTTGCGCGCGCGCGTCTTACTGGCGAATGTCCTCGCCGGGCGGAAAGACAAAATCAGCGCGCGTGCTGCGCAGCGGGTTGATGTCCAGTCCGCCCCGGCGCGTGTAGCGCGCGTACACGGTCAATTCGCGCGGCGCGCAGCGGCTTTGCAGGTCGCAAAAAATCCGCTCCACGCATTGTTCGTGAAACTCGCAATGCTGGCGGAAAGAAATGACGTAACGCAGCAGCCCTTCGCGGTCGATGGGACGCCCGCAATAGCGCACCACCAGCGTGCCCCAGTCGGGCTGGCGGGTAATCAGGCAGTTGGATTTCAATAGCTGCGAATAGAGCGTCTCGCACACTTGCGGCGCGTCTTCGCGCACGCGCAAAAACGCCGCGCGCGGCGCGTCATAGGTATCCACGTCAATTTCCAGCCCATCCACACACACGCCTTCGGGCGGCGCGGCAAAGTGGCGCGCGGGCGCATCGTGCAGCGGCAAGAGTTCCACCTGTACGGGCGCGCCAGCGGCGCGCGAGAGGTCTGCCGCGATGGTGGTCGCCACTGCGCGCGCGTCAGGGAAGTTCGTCTGGTTCAGCGAGTTGAGATAGAGCTTGAGCGACTTGGATTCGACCAGACACGGCGAATTCGCCGGCACCGCAAAGCGCCCCAGCGCCACCACCGGTTTGCCGCGCGCATCCAGCCACGAAATTTCAAAGGCGTGCCACACGTCCACGCCAAAAAACGGCAGCGGCTGCGCCGCGCGCAAACCCAGTTCGTCGCGCTTGGGCTGGCGGGGCACGGCAAACAGCAACTGCGGGCAATAGTGGTCTTGATAGCGCACCGCCTGCCCCAGCGGCGCGCCTTGCAAGCCCGCCGCTTCCTTATTCATCGGGCGCATCATCATCGTCTTGCGGCGATTCCCTGCCCGCGCTCACCTCGCCTTCGTCAATCACGTAGTTCGACACGCCAGAGGACGAAGATTCTTTTTTCACCCGCAACACGCCTTCGACCACCACCGGCATCATCACCCAGTCTGGCGGCAGCGGCTCGCTTGCCCGCACCCGCACCAGTTGATTGGCGGGCGGCGGCGGCAGGCGAATATCCGTCCCCAGATACGGTGCCAGCAAAAACTCGCTCAATTCGCCTTCCACGCTATCGCTGATCGGCATCACGTAGCCGTCCAGCCGCACCGTCTGCCCGTCGACCTGCGGGCGCGCAGGCGCTTCATCCCACGCCTTGCGCAGGCGCTTGGTCAGCATTTCCATGCGCGGGTCTTCATCCGTGATGCGTTCCAGGTCGGCATCACTCAATTTGCCCATCGCGCGGGCATAGACTTTTTTCTGGTCCCAGTTATGGGGAATCAGATCTGCCCAGTCGCTGATTTGCACCACTTTGCCCTGCACGGTGCGTTTCGCCGGCGGCTGCGGCGGCCCGACGATTTCCGGCGGCTTCGCCACCGGATTGCCGAACAGGCGCAATGCCGCGTAGGTCACTGAAAAACTCAGCAACCCCAGCAGCAAGGCACGAATCAGCAAAGGAATCATCGCGGCGGTTCCGTTTCTGGAAAATCTGCAAATTTTACCTGAGCGTGCGCGCCGCTGTCCGTGTTTGGCGCACGCCCCGCCGCAGGCAAGAAAACGCATCGCCCGCGCGCAGGGCGTGTTAGAGTGCCGTGTTCTGTAAGCGTTTCGCCTTTTTGCCATGTCTGCCCCGTTTGCACCGCACCGTTTTTCCGTCCTCGCTGCCCTGCGTCCGGGCGCAGGTGCGGGTGCGCGGCTGGTGCTGGCATCGGCGCTGAGCGCGGCGCTGTGGCTGGCGGTGTGGTGGGCAAACTGATGGATGCGGCACTGCGGCTGGAAAACGTCACGGCAGGCTACGACCGCCACCCCGTCCTGCACCATCTGCACGGGCAGATTGCGCGCGGCGAACTCATCGCCATCGCCGGTCCCAACGGCGGCGGCAAATCCACCCTGCTCAAAGCGCTGATGGACGAACTGCCGCTGTCGCAAGGGGAAATTCACCACGCCTTCGCGCCGCGCCAGCGCGCCTTGCTGGCGCAGCAAAAAACCATGGAGACCAGCTTTCCGGTGTGCGTCGAAGACATGGCCGCCTTCGGTCTGTGGCAGGAAACCGGCGCGTTTCGCGCACTTTCGCGCGCGCAGCGCGAACGGGTGCACGCCGCGCTGGAACAAACTGGCATCGCTTCGCTGGCGCGCCGCGCCGTCAACGAACTTTCTGGCGGGCAACTGCAACGCGCCCGCTTCGCCCGCCTGATTTTGCAGGATGCGCCGCTGCTGCTGCTCGACGAACCCTTCAACACCATCGACAGCCGCACCACCGACGACCTGTTCACCCTCATCCACCAATGGCACGCGGCGGGCAAGACCATCCTGATTGTGCTGCACGACTTTGCCCGCGTGCGCGAACACTTCCGCCACGTCTGGCTGATTGCCCGCGAACTCGTCGCCAGCGGCGCGCCCGAAGCGGTGCTGACGCCCGAGACCCTGGCGGCAGCACAACGCACACTGTCCGAATACGAAGCCAACCCCCAACAGGCGGCTGTGTGCCAGCGCACCGCCTGAGGCCGCCCGCAACGATGTACGACTTGCTGATTGCCCCCTTTGCCGAATTCCAGTTCATGCGCGCCGCGCTGGCCGGTTGTCTGGCGCTGGCGTTTGCCGCCACGCCGGTGGGCTTGTTTTTGCTGCTGCGGCGCATGAGCCTGATGGGCGACGTGATGAGCCACGCCGTGTTGCCGGGCGCGGCCATCGGCTATTTGCTCTACGGGCTTTCGCTGGGCGCGATGAGCGTGGGCGGCATCGTCGCCGGGCTGCTGGTAGCGCTGGCTTCGGGCTTTGTGGCGCGTTCTTCGGCGCTGCGCGAAGACGCTTCGCTGGCGGCGTTTTACCTGCTTTCGATGGCTGCCGGTGTGCTCATCATTTCCGTGCGCGGGCGCAATGTTGACCTGCTGCATGTGCTCTTTGGCAACGTGCTGGCGCTGGATTCCACCACGTTGTGCGTCATCGCCGCCATCAGCACCTTCACGCTGTTTGCCCTCGCCTTGCTGTGGCGGGCGCTGATTGCCGAATGTCATGACAGCGAATTTTTGCGCCGCGTCAGCCGCACCAGCGCGCTGGCGCATTACGGTTTTCTCGCGCTGGTGACCTTAAACCTGATTGGCAGCTTTCACGCCCTGGGCACGCTCATGGCGGTGGGCATCATGATTTTGCCCAGCGCTGCCGCGCGCCTGTGCTGCAAACATTTACCGGCGATGGTGGCGGTCAGCGTGTTGTTTGCGATTGTCGGCAGCATGATTGGGCTGCTGCTGTCGTTTCACGCCAACCTGCCCGCCGGACCGGCCATCATCTGCGCGCTGGGTGCCATCTATCTGCTCGCCCTGATTGCCGCACCCAACGGCATTTTCGGCGCGCGCCTGCGCCGTTTGTTTTCCCCTCATCTGGAGCATTGAGAACCATGCCTTCCCTGCCCCGTCGCCGTTTTCTTCATCTCGCCGCTGCCGCTGCGCTTGCCAGCGTCGTACCACGCGCGCACGCGCGCGCGCCGCTTCGCGTCGTCGCCAGTTTCAGCATTCTGGGCGACTGGGTGCGGCAGATTGGCGGCGAGCGCGTGCGGGTCACCACGCTCATCGGCGCGGGCGAAGATGCGCACGCCTATGCCGGCAAGCCCTCGGATGCAAAAGCGGTTGCCCGCGCCCACCTGCTGGTGGCCAACGGTCTGGGCTTTGACGACTGGTTCGGGCGACTGGCGCGCGCCTCGGGCAGCAAGGCGGTGCTAATGGTCGCCAGCGAAGGCATCCACCCGCGCAGCGCGCCGCTACGCGAAGAACACGACCACGGCGAACACAACCACGACGACCATGACCACGACCACCACGGCGCGCTGGACCCGCACGCCTGGCAGAACCCGCGCAACGTCAACTTCTATGTTTCCAACATCGCCGCCGCCTTGAGCGAACTCGACCCGCAAGGGCGCGCCGTCTACAAAGCCAATCTGCTGCGCTACCAGCAGGCGCTGGAAGCGCTCGACCGCGACTACCGCGCCCTGTTTGACGCCCTGCCCGAAGATGCCCGCACCCTCATCACCGCGCACGACGCCTTCGGCTATCTCGCCGACGCTTACGGGCTGACGCTGCTTGCCGCCGCCGGCGTAGCGGGCGAATCGCAGCCTTCGGCAGCGGCGCTGGCAGCCATCATCGGGCAAATCCGCCAGCACAAGGTGCGCGCCGTCTTTCTGGAAAGCGGTGTTGACCCGCGCCTGATGCAGCAAATCGCCAAAGAATCCGGCGCGCGCGTGGGCGAAGCGCTCTTTTCGGACGCGCTTTCCGCCGCCAACGGCGCCGCGCCCACCTATCTGGACATGATGCGCCACAACCTCAACGCCTTGCGCGCCGCCCTCGCCCCCACCACAACCGAAACGCCATGACTTCCGCCACTTT
>JAFZMK010000134.1 GCA_017553285.1 Rhodocyclaceae bacterium | reverse complement strand
TTGGACGGTATGGGAAATTCCCGGGCACACCGCCACGCACATTGGCTGGCTGGCGCAGGTGCGCGGACTGGATGCGCCGTATTTCTTTTGCGGCGACACGCTGTTTTGCGCCGGTTGCGGGCGGCTGCTGGGCGGCACGGCGGCGCAACTGCATCAATCGCTGGCGCGCATCATGACGCTTCCTGCCGATACCCACCTTTGCCCGGCGCATGAATACACGCTGGGCAATCTCGCCTTTGCGCAACACGTAGAGCCAGACAATCCTGCGCGCGATGCGTTTGTACGAGAGGCACGCGCGCTGCGCGCACAGGGCTTGCCCACCTTGCCCACCACCGTGGCGCGCGAAGCCGCCATCAACCCTTTTGTGCGCGCGCCCTCGCTGGCGCAATTTGCCGCGCTGCGCGCGCAAAAAGACCAGTTTTGATTACAGCCCGTTCTTCACCGCCTCGGCCAACTGAAAGACCGCCATGGCGTAGAAGCTGGAACGGTTGTAGCGGGTGATGACGTAAAAATTGTGATAGCCCGCCCAGTATTCCGTGCGCTCGCCGGGTGTGGGCAAATCGACCAATGTCGCGGTTTGCGCCGGGTCGCCGTGGCGGGTGCGCAGACCGGCGCGGGTGATTTCCTTCGGTTCGATGACCGGCTCGATGCCGCGCTGCACCAGCGCCTGCGCTTTTGCCGCCGAGATGTCGCCTTGCAGTTTTTCCGCCACCGGCGCGCCGCGCTGCCAGCCGTAGCTGGCCAGATAGTTGGCGACGCTGCCGATGGCGTCTTCCACGCTTTCTTCCAGGTCGATATGCCCGTTGCCGTCAAAATCCACACCATACTTGCGGATGCTGCCGGGCAAAAACTGCGGATAGCCAATCGCCCCGGCAAACGAGCCGGTATAGCTTTCCACGCTGCGCCCCTCGGCGCGGGCAAGCAGAAAGAGGTCAGCGAGTTGTTCGCGGAACAGTTCGCCGCGCCTGGGATGGTAAAACGCCAGCGTTGCCAGCGCCGAGAGGGTTTCAAAATTGCCGGTGTTGCGCCCGTAATAGGTTTCCACGCCGATGATGCCGACGATGATTTCCGGCGGCACGCCGTATTGTTTCGCGGCGCGTTCCAGCGTTTGCCGGTTTTCCTGATAGAACTCCACACCGTTATCAATATGCCCCGCGCCCAGAAAACGCTTGCGATACGCCCGCCACGAACGCACCGGTTTCGTCGCCTTGGCGCCCGGCTTGGGACGCGCGCCAATCAGCCGCAGCACGGTTTCATCCATTTCGGTGATTTCCAGCGAGCGGCGCACGCTCTCGGGCGCAAAGTCTTGCGCCTGCATCTCGGCAATAAAACTTTCCACCTCGGCAGTAATCGGCAGCGCACACGCGGGCGCGGCAACGAGGGCGGAAAACAAACAAAACAGGGAAACAGCAAAAGTGTGGCGCATTTTCATGGTCGGAAGTTTCGGACAAGCTGGACAAAACGGGCAAGACCGTCGGCATCGGGGACAAGGTGCGCACCGTAGCACAGA
>JAFZMK010000133.1 GCA_017553285.1 Rhodocyclaceae bacterium | reverse complement strand
TTGCACGATTGTCTCTTGTGTCATCGCGCGGCGGTCGGCATCGAGCAGGCGCACCTCATGCCCGGCATCCAGCAGCGGGCCGCCAAGCGCCAGCAGACCCAACGGCGGCAGATGTTCGCGCGGGATGCGGCTGCCGATGGCGGTGTGCGGCGGATGGAGCAGAAGAATCTTCATGAAGCGGCGGGTGGCAAAAAGGGTGGCGCGATTCTAGCGTGTTTTTTCGCGCCCGCTTCCAGTATCATCGCGGGCTTTTATTCCCGCATCGCGCCCGCTGGCGGCGCGAGGAACAACACGGCAAGACGAGGCTTTGGGCATGGCAGATTTGCGCGAACAATTGCAGGCGGCGCTGGCCGCCGTGGTCGATGAATGTACGGGTGAGACCCTGCGCACGGTAACGGTGGACGTCGACGGCGGCGGTGCCGCGCGCGTGCAGGTGGAATTGGGCTATCCGTGCGGCGGGCGCGAAGCAGCCATTCGTGACGCCGTGCGTGCGGCGTGCGCGTCGCTGATTGCGCCGGAAAAGCTGGACGTTGCCGTCTCGCAGCGCATCGTGGCGCACGCCGTGCAGCCGGGCGTGGCGCTGCTGCCGGAAGTGAAAAACGTCATCGCCGTCGCTTCTGGCAAGGGCGGCGTGGGGAAAAGCTCCACCGCCGTCAATCTGGCGCTGGCGCTGGCGCAGCAAGGCGCGCAGGTGGGTTTGCTGGATGCCGACATTTACGGCCCTTCCGTGCCGCAAATGTTGGGCATCGCGGGCGAACGTCCCAAGTCCGAAGACGGGCAAACGCTGCTGCCGCTGCAAGCGCACGGCGTGCAGGCGATGTCCATCGGTTTTCTGGTCGACGTGGAATCGCCGATGGTCTGGCGCGGCCCGATGGCGACGCAGGCGCTCAACCAGTTGCTGAACGACACCGCCTGGCGCGCGCTGGATTATCTGGTCATCGATCTGCCGCCGGGCACCGGCGACATTCAACTGACGCTGGCGCAGCGCGTGCCGCTGACCGGCGCGGTGATCGTCACCACGCCGCAGGATATTGCCCTGCTCGATGCCCGCAAAGGCTTGAAGATGTTTGAAAAGGTGAATGTGCCGATTCTTGGCGTGGTAGAAAACATGAGTCTGCACGTGTGCTCGCACTGCGGGCACACGGAGGCCATTTTTGGCGAAGGCGGCGGCGAGCGGCTGTGCGCCGATTACGGCGTGCCCTTCCTCGGCAAACTGCCGCTGGACATTCGCATCCGCCTCGGTCTGGATGCCGGACAGCCCAGCGTGGTGGCAGAACCCGAAGGCGACATCGCCCGTCACTACCAGCAAATCGCCCGCGCCGTGGCGGTCGCCATCGCCCGCAAAGCGCCTGACCACAGCCACAAATTCCCCAAAATCGTGGTGCAAAACCCCTGATTTTTTTACAATTCCCGCTCTGTTTACGGAAAGGAAGCACAATGACAATCAAGTCGGACAACTGGATTTGCCGCATGGCGCAAGCGCACAAGATGATTGAACCCTTCGCCCCCGAACTGGTGCGGCAGGGGCCGAACGGGCGCATCGTCTCCTACGGCGTTTCCAGCTATGGCTATGACGTGCGGGTGGCCAACGAATTCAAGATTTTCACCAACATCAATTCCACCATCGTCGACCCGAAAGAATTTGATGAACGCAACTTCGTCGATTTTGAAGGCGACGTGTGCATCATCCCGCCCAATTCCTTCGCGCTGGCGCGCACGGTGGAATACTTCCGCATCCCGCGCAACGTGCTCACCGTCTGTCTGGGCAAAAGCACCTACGCGCGCTGCGGCATCATCGTGAACGTCACGCCGCTGGAACCCGAGTGGGAAGGGCACGTGACGCTGGAATTTTCCAACACCACGCCGCTGCCCGCGCGCATCTACGCCAACGAAGGCGTGGCGCAAATGCTGTTTTTTGAAGCCGACGAAGTGTGCAAAACCTCGTACCGCGACCGGGGCGGCAAATACTTCGGGCAAACCGGCGTGACCCTGCCGCGCATGTAACGCGCGCCGCGCGCATGGAAGCGTCCGCCCTGCATCCGTGTTATACGCCGCGTCGCGTGCCCGTGTGCCGTGAAATGCACCTGCGCGGCTGGCGCTTTCAGGTGCGCGAATGGGCGGGCAAGGCAGGCGCGCCGACGCTGTTTTTGCTGCACGGATGGGCAGACCTCTCCGCCACCTTCCAGTTTCTTGCTGACCAGTTGCCCGACGACTGGCGTCTGATCGCGCCCGACTTGCGCGGCTTTGGCGGCAGCCAGCGCGCCGGTGCAACCTACTGGTTCGCGGAATATCTGGCAGATTTGGAGAGCCTGCTTGCCGCCATGCTGCCCAAGGATGAACCCGCCATCGTGCTGGGTCATAGCCTGGGCGGCAACATCGCCTGTTTTTACGCCGGCGTGCGCCCGCCGCGCGTGCGCGCCGTCATCGCGCTGGACGCCTTCGGTCTGCCCGACATGCCGCCAGAACTCGCGCCGCGCCGCATGGCCGCGTGGTTAAACCAGATGGCGGCGCCGGTGGGCTTTCGCGCCTATCCCGATTTCGACGCACTGGCCGCCCGCCTGCGGCTGGAAAACCCGCACACGCCGCAAGCACACATTCACTATCTGGCGCAGGCGCTGGGCGCGCGCGGCGACGATGGTCAAGTGCATCTGGCGATGGACGCCGCCCACCGCTATTTCAACCCCGCGCTCTACCGCGCCGCAGAAGCGCACGCCTACTGGCGGCAAGTGTGCGCGCCGACGCTCTGGATTGTGCAAGAAGATGCGCAATGGCGGCGCAGTATGCTGAAACTGGACGACGCGCAATACCGCGCGGCCACGGAATGCTTCCGCGATTTTGAAGAAGTGCGCCTGCCCGCCTGCGGGCACAACATGCACCACAGCCGCCCCGAAGCGGTCGCACAGGCTGTGGTGCAATTTCTCGCGCGCACCGGCGCAGCGAGGCGCGCGCCATGACGCCGCAGATTGAAGCCTGGGTAATCGGGGCGAGCATCGCGGGCGTGGCTGCGCAGGGTGCCGCCGCCGTGCTGGAAGCCGGACGGCGTTCGTTTGACTTGATGGGCGTGCTTGTCGTTGCCCTGGCCGCATCCTTGGGCGGCGGCTCATTGCGCGACATGCTGCTTGACCGCCCCGTGTTCTGGATAGCCGACCAGCGATATTTGCTGGCGGCGATACTGGCTGCACTGGTCACCTTCTGCGTCGCCCGCATCTGGCGCTTGCCGGTGCGTTTGTTTGTCGTGGTCGACGCTTTCGGGCTGGCGCTGTTTACCGTCGCTGGCGCGCAAGCCGCGATTGCCAGCCAAGCGCCCTGGCTGGTGGTCAGCCTGATGGGGGTGATGACGGGCGCGGCGGGCGGACTGGTGCGCGACGTGCTGTGCAACCAGACGCCGCTGATTATGCTCTCTGGCGAACTGTATGCCTCC